>SBFI01000423.1 GCA_006227875.1 Acidobacteriota bacterium | reverse complement strand
CTGGTGGTACCGCCGAGTGTCACAAACCCTGTGAGACGGTCATCGTCGTCAATGGCTGCCCGCCCAGCCTCGAAGACGAGATCCGAGCTCTGCCGGGTGTCGCCTCGGTGCGCCGCAAGGCCACAGGCCTCTGGCTGGTCTCCCGAGAGCGTCAGCCACAGGACACCATCATAGAGGTCATGGGGAGGCGAATCGGTGGCACGAATCCACCTGCCGTCATCGCCGGGCCCTGTGCCGTCGAGACCGAAGACCAACTCTTCCAGATCGCCGAACAGGTGCAGAAGGCAGGGGCAGGTCTTCTGCGCGGCGGCGCCTACAAGCCGCGCACCAGTCCCTACTCCTTCCAGGGACTCGGGGAGCGCGGCCTGGAGCTGCTGGCAAAGGTCAGAGAGCGATTCGGGATTCCGATTGTGACCGAGTTGCGGGACGTAAGCGCCCTCGACCTGCTTCTCGTCTATGACGTCGATGTCATCCAGGTTGGGGCCCGCAGCATGCAGAATTTCGAGATGCTCAAGGCGGTCGGCAGAGCCGGCAAGCCGGTGCTCCTCAAGCGCGGCCCCGCCAACAGCATCGACGAGTGGCTCAATGCCGCCGAGTACATCATGCTCGAAGGCAACCCGCAGGTCATTCTGTGCGAGCGGGGGATCGTGTCGGCAAAGCACTCCAAGACCAGATACCTGCTCGACATCGCGGCGGTGCCGATCGTCCAGGAGCTGTCTCACCTGCCGGTCGTCATCGATCCGTCGCACGCCACCGGTGATCGCCGTTGGGTGCCGTCTCTGGCCCGCGCTGCCGTCGCCGCCGGCGCCAACGGTCTGTTGATCGAGGTCCATCACGCCGCCGATCAGGCGCTTTGCGACGGACCCCAGAGCATCAGCCCGGAGACTCTCAAGGAGATGATGCGGGATCTGCGACGGCGCGGATATCTCAGAGAGCCAATGACCGTTCCCGGGGAGAACGTCGTCCGTCTCGCCACCGTTGTCCACTGAGCCAAAACGGCCGGCCTCCGCGCCGGCCGTTCTCTCGTTCACGAATCTCTGACAGGACTGGGCTCGAGGTTCCTACGCTCTTCCATCATCCGGGCCCACCCACTCGCACCACACTCTTCAAACAGCTCACGGGCCTGCCCCAGACTCTCGCCCATCGCCCCCAGGTCACCACGACGCCGGTAGAGCTCCGCCAGTGCCGCGTGATCCCGCGCCAGCTGCCAGCTGAGACCTCTTGACTCATCGGCCTCGATGGCCAGCCGTAGCCAGGCCTCGACCTGGTCCAACATGTCTTCTTCAGTGAGCATCTGGACCTCGGCGGCCAGTCTTGCCGCCTGGCCCTCCCAGAGCGGCAATCGCTCCGAGCTGCGCCACCTTTCGAGCTGTTCGAAATCGGCAACCCGAGCGCCGGTCGTCGCTTTGGCCCGGGCCCGGTTGAGGTGGAGCACGCTGGCCCACGAGGGAAGCAGGCCTACTCCGGCGAGCGCGTTGACAGCCTCATCAGATTGCTGCACCGCAGCTTCGTGGTCCCCCAGCTCACTCAAGGTGTCCGCCAGATAGACCAACATGTAGACGCGCCACAGCGTCTGCTCCGCGCCTCCCCCACACCTCAAGGCAGTCACCAGATGCGAGCGACCGGTTTCGAAGGAGCCCTCAAAGTAGTGGCTCATTCCCACCACCAAATGGGCAAGTGCCAGTGCCAGCGGATCCTCGCTTTCGGTCGCCTGCTCCAGCGCTTCATCGCTCCGACGACGAGCCAGCTCGATCCGCCCCTGGTGTCCGTAGCTCCACGCCTGGGTGCTGTTGGCGATCGACACGCCCCAGAACTGTTTGGCGCCGGTGCTCATCTCCCGGCACTTGTCAAGGCACTCACGGGATTTGGAGAACTCGCAGCTCCAGCAGTGGAAGCCGCCCAGGTAATAGTGGGCAAACCAGTTCCAGACCGCCTGGTGCCTATTGCCGGGATCCTGCATGACTTTGCCAAGGTGCGCTATCGCCTGTTTGTAGTCTTCCTTGACAAAGAGCTCGTAGAGCCCCATGGCGGTCAGGATGGCCGGGAGACTGGACGAGTCGGCGACCTCGGCCGAGCTCACGGTCAGCGGTGCGACCACGGCCCGGGCCTCGAGGATTCGGGAGACGATGAGAAAATATCCCGCCAGGGTCGAGCGTGCAGCGGTCAGCTGACGACTGACCTCAGCGCTCCGGGGAAGGCTTTCCAAACATTGAACGTGACGCTGCGCGTGCTCGATAGCCGCCGGCACGGATCCCGAGTACAGGGATTTGCGTGCCGCGAGCCGCGAGTACTCGGCTCCCTTCTCCCAATCCTCACCGGCGACAAAGTGCTCCGCCAGCACCCCAAACCTCTCGTTGAGGTTCTGACTGTAGAGTCGTTCGATGAGCTCCCCCGTCCGTCGGTGCAACTCTTTTCGCCTCTGGCTCAAAAGGGAGTCGTAGACCACCTCTCGGGTCAAGTTGTGTCTAAAGAGGTAGGTCGACTGCGGATAGATACCCCGTTCGTACAGCAACTCCCCATCCTTGAGCACCGAAAGATGGGCCAGCAACTCCTCCTCGGGCAGTGCCATCAGCTCTTGGATCAGCCTGTGGCTGAACTCCCTTTCGATGACCGAAGCGGTCTTGAGCACCCGCCTGGAGGCCTCCGGCAAGGCATCGACTCGCGCCATCAGCACATCCCGTATGGTGCTCGGGATACCCACCGCCTCGACTCCTCTGGCCAGACCATATTCTTCGTCTCCGAGCTCGATGAGCCGCAGCTCCTGCATCGAGCGGATCAGCTCCTCGACAAACAGCGGTACCCCCTCCGACTTCTCCAACACGACCTCAGCCACCGCATCGGTCATCTCGACCTCACCCAACTGGTGCCGGGCCATCAGCAGCGTCTCGCGATTGGAGAGCCTGCTCAGACTGAGCTGGCTGTGAAACGATTTGGCTCCCCACGAGGGCACGTACTCCGGCCGATAGGTGACCACCAGGAGAACACTGGCACCCGAGACACTGCCGACCAGCTGCCGCAGGAGCTCCTCGGACCCCTCATCGATCCAGTGCAGGTCCTCGACCGCCAGGATCAGAGGTCGTCGCTCCGCCGCTGCCAGCGCCACCCGTGTCAGCGCCCGAATCAACCGCACCTTGATCGCTTCGGTAGTCAGCAGCGGTTCGTCGGTCTCGCCTCGACCGAGGGTTAGAAGCTCCAGCAGACCCGGCAGGGTCGGAGCCGAGTCGACTCCGAGCCACTCCAAGCCGGCTGCCACTTTGCCTCTGATTGTCGATTCGTCATCGTCCTCCCCGACGTCGAAGCTCGACCGCAAGAGGTCGAGAATGGGGTAGTAGACGAGCCTGCGCCCATAGGAAAGACACCGGCCTTCGAAGAAGGTCAGATTTTCGTGGGAGATGGCCTTCCGGAACTCGTAGAGAAGTCGTGACTTGCCCAGACCCGCCTCTGAAACGATCGACACCACCTGGCCCCGGCCGACCCTTGCACGTTGATAGCTGTCCAGCAGGAGCTCGAGCTCCCTTTCTCTGCCGACGAACGGTGTCAGGCCCCGCTCGGCGCTGACATCGAAGCGCGTCCGGCTGCCACTGGCGGCGATGGCGCGATAGATACGGACCGGCTGTTTACGCCCCTTGACCTGACGCTCGCCCAGGGCTTCGAACCTGAAGATTCCCTCACAGGAGCGAAAAGTCTCCTCCGTGACCAGCGTTGTCGCCGGCTCGGCCAGCTCTGCGACTCTCGACGCCAGGTTGACGGTATCTCCCACCGCCTTGAACTCGATCCTGAGGTCGTTGCCCAACTTGCCGACCACCACTGGACCGGTGTGGATACCGATCCGCATCTTGAGCGGTGGTAAGCCGCGACGCTCCCGCTCCGCTCTTTCTCCGAAGCGGGCAAGGGCTCGATGGATCGCCAACGCCGAGCGCACCGCCCGCTGCGGAGCATCCTCCAGCGCCACCGGGGCGCCAAACAGGGCCAGGATGCCGTCGCCGGTCAGCTCGTTGACCGTACCCTCGAGCTCGTAGACCTTAGCGATGAGAATCTCATAGAGGCCCTCCATCAGGACATAAGCCTCCTCGGAGCCGATCTTCTCCACCAGAGTCGTAAACCCCGCCAAATCGCACAACAGGACGGTCACCTGCCGGCGCTCTCCTTCGAGGCTCTCCCGCTGGGCCAGAGCTCGCTGCCGGAGCTCCGCCGGTACGTGGCGGTCGATGAGAGTGGGATCCGCGGTCGGAGCCGGGGGCGGCGCAGTCAGCTTCTCACCACACTGACCGCAGAATCGAAATGCCGGGGGGCTGGCGAAATTGCACTTCGGACATCGCCGCTCGAGCTCCTCTCCACATGCACCGCAGAAGTGCATGCCATCGGGGTTCTCGAACTGACAGTGTGGGCAGATCAACTACTCACCTCCCCATCCCCGCGGCGTCATCGACTGACCACGATTGTACTCTAAGCGGCCGGCGTCCGCGCTCCCACGAAACAATGGCCGCGGTCCTTCGGACCGCTAGCATTGAAGCACTGGAGCACTGGAGCCAATGTTCCGCTTCCTCACGGCTCCACTGCTAGCGAGTCGCAGACTCGCGACCACTGCTCCCTACCCGGACGCTGACTCGAAAGCTCCAGGTGTGAAGGCAAACTCACTACTCGAGGGTTAGCTCTTCTTTGTGCCCAAAGCCCAACCTGTTGTCTATCAATCGAATCCAGGCCGGCCGAAGAATGTAGATCCTGCTATCTGCTATGGGGCCTCTCAAAGCAACGGGGCCACCCTCGTCTTCGTCACCGCGGAGGGCTCTCAGGAAGTCGAAGCGCTCGGCAAACAGCCGGGCGACCCCGGCGATCTTGTCCACCCCATCGACCAGCGCCGCGGTCCCCTCGATCTGCAGACCGGTGATTTCGCGCCAGTTCTGACCGTCGGCCTGGATCGTGGCTGCCACCCGCGGCTCTCGAGCCAGGTTGCGGCCATGCCGGCTTTGAGGATCGGAGAGAAAGTAGAGATCGAGACCGCTGTCGGCCACATAAAAGACGGCCGCCGCCTGTGGCTCGCCCGCCGGCCCGATCGTGGCCAGGCTCATCGTGTCATGGTGGTGCAGAAACGCGAGAAGGCGGGGTCGCAGCTCGGACATTTCTTCTTGGTGTCGCGGCGAGGCACCGATCTCTATTGTGGGCCCTGCCAACGCTCGAACAGATCGCCGTTGAGCTCGATCTCCAGCAGATCCAACACCCGGTTGACCGTCTGATCGACGATCTCCTCGATCTTCTGCGGGCGATGATAGAAGGCCGGGGTCGGCGGCATGACAATCGCACCCATTTCCGTGACCTGGGTCAAGAGTCGCAGGTGTCCCAGGTGGAGCGGGGTCTCGCGGGGAACGAGCACCAGCCGGCGCCGGTCTTTGAGCACCACGTCCGCGGCCCGCAGCAGGAGGTTGTCGGTGTAGGAATGGGCGATACCGGAGACCGTCTTCATCGAGCAGGGTGCCACCACCATCCCCATCGTCTTGAACGAGCCCGAGGAGATGGGTGCGGCGATGTCCCCCGGTCGATACACCCGATCGGCCAGCGCCTCGACGGCTTCGAACGAGTAGTCTGTCTCCAACGAAATCGTCAGCTTGGCGGCGCTGGAAACCACCAGATGGGTCTCGACCTCCTCCACCTCGCGCAGCACCTCCAGCAGACGGATCCCATAGACAGCCCCGCTGGCCCCCGAGATACCGACGATCAGTCTCTTGGTGCTCATCTCGGCCCCGATCGTAGCGCACCAGAGGTCCGCTCGCGCACCGATTGCCAGCGAGGCACCGGCCGCGATAAGTTACGCCCACTATGCGAAATCAAAAAGCCACCCCCATTGCCCTTATTCTCCTTTTTCTATTGGCCCTGACCGTCCAGGTCCAGGCCCAGGACAGCATTCCCGCGCCTCCCGACGTGGCGGCGCCGCCCGCCGACGCCGAGGTCACCACCTCCGGACTGGCCTCCAAAGTGCTCGAGGCCGGGACCGGGACCGACCACCCGAGTGCCACCGATCTGGTCGAGGTCCACTACACCGGCTGGACCACCGACGGCAAGATGTTCGACAGCTCGGTCGTACGTGGGAAGCCGATCGGCCTGCCGCTGGACGCAGTGATCGAAGGCTGGACCGAAGGGGTGCAGTTGATGGTCGTCGGTGAAAAAAGACGCCTGTGGATCCCCGAAGAGCTCGCTTACGCGGGCCAGGCCGGCAAACCCGCGGGCATGCTGGTGTTCGACGTCGAGCTGCTGCGCTTTCAGGAGCGGGAAAAGCCTCCGAACCTTCCGACAGCACCGGCAACCGTATCCCGACCTCCAGGGGATGCCGAGTTCACCAAGTCGGGATTGGCCTCCAAAGTTCTCCAGGCCGGCACCGGCACCGAGCATCCAACGGCGAAGAGCAACGTCACCGTCCATTACAGCGGTTGGACCACCGACGGCAAGCTATTCGATAGCTCGGTGGTGCGAGGCGAGCCGGCGACCTTTCCACTCAACCGTGTCATCTCCGGCTGGACGCAAGGCCTGCAGTTGATGGTGGTGGGCGAAAAGCGACGTTTTTGGATCCCCGAGGAGCTCGCCTACCAGGGGACGAGACCGCCCTTTGGCATGCTGGTTTTCGACGTCGAGCTCATCTCGTTCGAGTAGCGGGGAGCATCAGAGAACGTTTCGAGGCCGCGCCCAGCGCGGCCTTTCTTTTCGGTCGGCACGGAGGGCGCCCGCTTCGACAACAACGGCCGGAACGCCGGCCGGCCAATTCGTTAGTCGGGTCCTCCATGCCCTTTGTTGCCTATTCCGCTTTGTCGGCGCCTTCCTTCTTGCTATTCTCGTTCTGGCGGTCATGTCGGAAGAGCGTGGTAAGGAAGCTCCGGAGATACTCGGCCGGCTCAAGAGCCTGGGCCTGCGGCGGGCCGAGAAGAAGAGCTACGACGGGCCCGAACGCCGCGCCAGCAAGAGGGTCGAGCTGCCCATCCCGGTGGAGCTCAAGATCGGCCAGGGCGACTTCCAGGCAACGCGTCTGAGCAACGTCAGCCTCCATGGCATGGCGGTCGAGAACGTCGGCAGTGCCCCTCCCGGCGAGATTGCCGCTCTCCAGTTCGAAGGCTATCCGGGCGTCTGCGAGCCCTTTCTGATTCTGGGTCGGGTCGTTCGGGTCACCGATGAAGATCCTCCCGGTGTGGGGATCGAGATCGACAGCCAGGCTACCGGCGAGGAGGCGATCGGTCTGTTCAAGACGCTGGTGAGGCACTTCCTCCACCATCGCGGGCTGCTGGAAGATCTCTGGAAGGGGTACTTCGAAGGGCGATGCAAGTCGTGCGGGTGGATCGGTCGGGTAGGAGAGCGAAGCCCGCGCTGTCCCAAGTGCGGCGAAGAGGATGTAGAACCGATCACCGAGCAGCAAGGCTCGGACTGACCCCTTCCCCACCTTGATCTCAAGCTCGTCTGCAAACAGATACGGGGACGGCGGCAACATAGGCCACCGTCCCCGAATCCTTCGTGGGATCGCCTGGGATCCAACTCCCGCGTTCTAGGCCGGGGCCTTCTGCGGGAAGAGGTCGATCAGCTCTTTGACCGCCGCCGCGCTCTTCTGCAGAGCCTCGTTCTCGTCGTCGGTCAGGTCGATCTCGACGATCTTCTCCATGCCCTTGCGACCAAGCTGGATCGGCACACCTACATAGAGGTCGTTGATGCCGTACTCGCCCTGGAGAAAGGCGGCACAGGGCAGGATCTTGTGGCGGTCGTTGAGGATGGCATCCACCATCTCGGCCACCGCCAACGCCGGCGCGTAGTAGGCCGAGCCGGTCTTGAGCAGAGCCACGATCTCGCCTCCACCCTTGCGGGTGCGCTCGATGATCGCCTCGACCCGATCCTCCGGGATCAGCTTGGTGATCGGGATGCCGGCCACCGTCGAGTAGCGGGCCAAGGGCACCATGGTGTCGCCATGGCCGCCAAGCACGAAGGCGTGGGTATCCTTGACCGACACTCCCAGCTCCAGCGCGATAAAGGAACGCATCCGGGCCGAATCAAGAATCCCGGCCATACCGAACACCCGCTCCCGCGGGAACCCGGTCACCCGGCGCGCCGCCTCGCACATGGCATCCAGAGGGTTGGTCACCATGATGATGATGGCATCGGGAGATCCGGCGGCGGCATGCCCGATGCAATCCTCGACAATCTCCAGGTTCTTGTAGAGCAGGTCGTCACGGCTCATACCCGGCTTGCGGGGCAGACCGGCCGTCATGACAATGATGTCCGACCCCTCGGTGTCGGAGTAGAAGTTGGTGCCGATAATGTTCGAATCGAAGCCCTCGACCGGCGACGATTCGAACATGTCGAGTGCTTTGCCCTGGGGCATGCCCTCGACGACATCCACCAGCACCACATCGCCCAGACCCATGCGGGCACAGTTGAAGGCCACACTCTCGCCGACATGGCCCGCGCCGATCACGGTGATTTTGTTTCTCATTGTTGCCTCCTCTTCTTTGCGGTCATGAATTTCGGACCCGGCCGCCTAGCTCACGGCCAGAAGTCTCTCCAGTTCTTGCTCCGACTTCTTCTCCACCTCGTCATGCAAAGAGCCGCCGTGCGAGTCCATGGTGACCATGACGGGAAACTTCTCCACCTCGATCACCCACAGCGCCTCCGGAACACCAAACTCCTCCAACATGAAGACGTTCTCGACCCGCTTCACCGCCCGCGCCAGGACCTGCGCCGCGCCGCCGACCGCGTGGAGGTAGAGCGCCCCATGCTTGCCGAGACCATCCAGGGTCTTTTGTCCCATCCCGCCCTTGCCGATCACCCCGCGCAGGCCGTACTGGCCGATCACATCGGCCTGGTAGGGCTCCTCACGGATGGAGGTCGTCGGTCCGGCGGCGACAAAGGTGTAAGAGCCGTCGGGGTTCTGCCGCACTACCGGTCCACAGTGGTAGATCACCGTGCCCTCGAGATAGGGCAGGATCTCCTCCCGACACTCTTCGATGAGCCATTTGTGGGCAGCGTCGCGGCCGGTGATCATGCGACCGCTCAGCTCCAGGTTGGCACCGACCCGGATCTCCCGAATCGTCTTCTCGTCTACAGGCAGCTTCAACTCAGCCATTGGGGATCGCCTCCGTTCTCGATGCGCACACCGGCCCGCCTGTCGGCCCAGCACATGTAGCTGATGGTGACGAAGTAGGACGCCGGCAGGCGGTCGAGAACACCGATCTTGACCCCCAGCAGCGTCGTCTCACCGCCAAACCCCATGGGGCCGATCCCCAGCTCGTTGCCCTCGCGGAGCAACCGCTCTTCCAGCTCGGCCAGCTCGGCGTCGGTATTGCGGTCCGCCAGCGGTCGGAGCAGCTGGCATTTCGACTCCTCGAAGCCGCTGACCCGGTCACCGCCGACAGCGACACCCAACACCCCGGGTGCACAACCCTTGCCCTGGGCCTGCACCACGGAGTCGAGTACCACTCGCCGCACCCCTTCGAGGTCGCGCCCGGCTCCGAGGCGGCTATCGGGGAGTTTGTATTGGATGCCGACGTTCTCGCAGCCACCCCCCTTGAGCATCAACCGCACCTCGACCGCCTGGTCGTCCCACTCACGGAAGTGAACGTGCGGGATGCCGCGGCCGGAGCCGTCGCCGGTGTTCTTGCCGGTCACACTGTCAACCGCATTGGGTCGCAGGTAGTTGAGCTCGGTGGCCTTGCGAACCGCCTCCTCGAGCGCCGCCTGGAGCAACCGGGTGCTCGCCCCCTGTGGGTAGCTGACCCAGGCCACCGGGGTGCCGGTGTCCTGACAGATGGGAGCGACCCTCTCTTTTGCCAGCTCGACATTGTCGAGGATGGTGTTGAGAGCAGACTCCGCCAGGCTGCCCTTTTCCTCTTTTCCCACGCTCTGCTCGAGCGCCGCCACCACATCCGGCGGCAGCTCGGTCGAGGCTCGGCGGATCAACTCGACAAAGCTGTCCACATACTGTTCTTTTGTCATCGTCGGCGACTCCTTCGCCGTAAATTCGAGATCAACGCTACCTACTCGGGGCCGGGTGTCCCGTTCGAGGTCCCGGTGTGGCGCAACGTTTTGAGAGGAGAAGCACGGTGTTCCCGTCCCTCGTCAAGGCCTCGAGAAAATGGTGGCACCTTGTCGCGGGAGGGGAAATACCTCGGGGGGTAGGCGCTCGACCCACCCGTTGAGGGGGGAATGACTGCGGGAGTTTTCTGTAGCATTGGCGGGCGAGGGCCTCGGGTATGGGAAAGACGAGATTTGGGATCCGCGTCGAGGACAAGGACGAGTGGGAGCGGCGGGTCCCTCTGACCCCGGACCAGGTGGCCGCGGCCACCCGGGACCCGGGGGTCGGCTTTGTCGTCCAGCCCTCCGCCAGCCGGGTTTTCGCGGACGAGGAGTACCGTCAGGCCGGGGCCGAGGTCTCCGACGACCTCGCTTCCACCGACATCATCCTGGCCATCAAGGAGGTCCCCGCCAAGCTGCTCCTGGCCGGCAAGACCTACGTCTATTTCGCCCATGTCATCAAGGGCCAGCCCCACAACATGGGGATGCTCCGGACACTGCTCGATCGGGACTGCACTCTGGTCGATTACGAGAAGGTCGAGGATGCCGAGGGTCGTCGACTCATCTTCTTTGGCAACTACGCCGGTTTGGCCGGGATGTACGAGACCATCCACGCCATGGGCCAACGCTTCCGCGCCTTGGGGCTGGAGACCCCCTTCGCCGACCAACAGCGTCCCGTCGATTGCTTCAACCTGGCGTCCTGCGCGGAGAATCTGCGGCAGGTTGGAGAACGCATCTCGGAAGAGGGGCTGCCGCCGGAGCTGGTCCCGCTGGTGATCGGATTCGCCGGTTACGGCAACGTCTCGAAGGGCGCCCAGAGTGTCATCGACGACAGCCTGCCGGTCGAGGAGCTCCAACCCGAGGAGCTCGAGACGCTGGCCGGGCGCTCCGACCTCTCACCCCACCAGCTCTACAAGGTGGTCTTCAAAGAGTCGCACATGGTGGAGCCGGC
>SBFI01000225.1 GCA_006227875.1 Acidobacteriota bacterium | reverse complement strand
ACCACAGACGGAGCTTGGAGAATGAGACCGATTCTTTGGATTCTCTTGCTGACGACGGTTGTCGCACTCCCCGGCGCGGTGGGGGCGGAGGTGCTGGAGCTCGACCAGGTTGTCGAGATGGCCTTGGAGCGCAACCCCGCATTGCAGGCGGTCGAAGAACGACGCGACGAGGTTCAGGCAGGGGTGCGTGAGGCCTGGGCCGACGCCTACCCGCAGCTGGCGCTGCGCTCCTCCTGGAACCGCTCGCGCAACCCGTCGCTCCTGAACAGCGCCGACTTCGAAGACCTGATCGAGCTCTTCCCCGACTTCAGCCCGGCAGTCCAGGAGCTCTACAATCGCAGCCGCTGTTTACCTCGGGCAAGGTCGGTGCCGGGATCAAGCTGGCCAAGCTGGTCGTGGGAGCGACCGAGGCGCAGATCGGGACCACCCGGCTGGACGCCGGATTGATCGCGGCGGAGGCCTACTTCCGGCTGCTCGAAGCCCACGCCGCGCTCGAGACCATCGAGATCCAGCGGCAGACGCGCCAGGAGTCTTTGGATGTCGTCGAGGCCCGCTATGAGCTGGGTGACGCCACCCGCCTGGAGCTCCTCCAGGCCCAGGCCGCGCTGGCCGAGTTGGAGCCGCTGGTCGACGAGGCCAAGGGCGGGGTCGAGGTGCGAAGAATCCAGCTGCGCGCGGTTCTCAATCTGCCACGGGACTATGCGCTCGAGGTGGCGGAGATGGAGGGTCCGTTGCCGGCGGTGCCGACCCGCGAGCGCGCCCTGGCCTTTGCCTTCGAGACCCGCCCGGAGTTCGACGATCTCGAGCTCCAGCACCAGGCGCTGGACAAGCAGAAAACGATCGAGAGAGCGGAGACACGGCCGCAGATAGACCTCGCCGGGTTCTACGGCCACACCGCCCGCCTGCCCGAGAACCTCGATGACACCTTCTACTCCGACTGGGCCATCGGCGTTGGTTTCAGATGGGATTTCTTCGACGGTGGTCGGCGCAAGGGAGCGGTGGCCCGAATCGACAGCCTGCAGGACCAGGTCGAGTGGCTGCAGGCCGATCTCGCGAATCGTGTCGAGCAGGAGGTCGAGCAGGCGCTGACCGAGTACACCGCGGGCTTGTCCCGGTGGCAGGCGGCCGAGATCTCGGCCCAGGCGGCGCGCGAGGCCAACCGGGTGGCCCAGGAGAACTATCAGGAAGGGGTGGCGCTCCAGGCCGACTGGTTGAACGCGCAAGAGCGCGATATCCAGGCGGAATTCACGCTGGTCCAGTCCTACTACGATGCCCGCATCTTTGCCGCCCGGTTGGGCCGCGCTGTCGGTCTGCAGCCCCACATAGCGTGGCGATTCACCGGAGAAACCGGAGAAGAGGAGTCGGAGGGATCATGATCCGGTACAAGAAACAGTTGACAACGCTGGCGGTATTGCTCGTTCTCGGCGGCTGTAACGCCGAAGGCGACGCGCCGGTTGTTGAGCAGGTGGAGGAGCGTGTTGCCCTCGTTCGAACCCTCGAGATCGAGCCGGAGGAGGTCACCGATCTGGCAGTGCTGAGTGCCGATCTCCTGCCGCGTCGCCGGGCGACTCTGGCGGCGGAGGTGCCCGGAGTCATCGAAGAGCTGTCGGTCGAGATGGGCGACCGGGTCGAAGCGGGTCGGGTGCTGGTACGGATAGACACTCGAGCGTTGCGACAGCAGGTCGCCGAAGCGGAGGCTCTCTTCGTCCAGGCGCAGGATCGGTACGAGCGCGCCGAGAGTCTCTTCGAGCGTCGGTCGATCACCAAGCAGGCGCACATCGATGCCGTGGCCGCCCGCGACGTGGCCCAAGCCCGGCTGGGAGCGGTACGGCTGGCGCTGGAGAAATCGGAGGTCAAGGCGCCCTGGAGCGGGCGGGTAGCCGCCAAACGGGTGGAGGTCGGCGACTATGCCGCTCCCGGACAGCCGTTGCTGGAGCTGGTCGAGGTGAGACGGCTCAAGGTGCGGGCCCCGGCCTCGGCGGCCGATGTGCCTTACCTTCGTATCGGCGCTCCGGTAATCGTGCGTGTCGATGTGCTGCCGGGTGAGGAGTTCGAGGGCGAGGTCGTGCGTCTGGGGGCGGAGCTCGATCCCGACACCCGTACCCTCGATGTCGAGGCCGAGCTGGACAACCCGGAAGGGCGTCTGCGCCCTGGGATGTTCGGTCGGATGGAGATACCACGCCAGACCCTGTCGGCGGCGCTGCTGGTGCCGCTGGCGGCGGTGGTCGATTTCGAGGCCGACAAGGTCGTCTACGTGGTGGAGGACGAACGTGCCAGACGACAGATCGTCAGTATGGGGCCGGTGGTCGGTGATCGGGTGGTGGTGACCGCCGGTGTAACTGCCGGCGATCGGGTGGTGGTGAGCGGCCAGCAAGGGGTGGCCGACGGTCAGCGGGTGACCGACGTGGAGGAAAGCTGATGGCTCGACTCACCGAAGTCTCGCTGGCCCACCGGGTCACCGTCTTCTTTCTGGCGGTGGCGGTGGCTTTTGCCGGCCTCAACGCCTACCGGAATCTTCCGCGGGAGTCCTTCCCCGATATCGAGATTCCGGTGATCATCGTCTACACCATCTATCCGGGTGCGGCGCCGGCCGACGTCGAGGAGCAGGTCACCGATCGCCTCGAGCGCGAGCTCACCGGGCTGGACGGTCTAAAGGAGCTGACCTCGGTCTCCCAGGAGGGAGCCTCGATGATCACGGTGGAGTACGTGTCGGGGACCGACATCGACACGGCGCTGCAGAAGGTGCGCGACCGCGTGGATCTGGCCAAGCCCGATCTCCCCGACGACGCCGAGGATCCGGTGCTGCAGGAGATCAACCTCACCGACTTTCCGATCATCCAGGTCAATCTTTCGGGTGAGGTCGGTCCGGTGGTGCTCAAGGACTTGGCCGAGGAGCTTCAGGACGAGCTCGAGATCGTGAGCGGGGTGCTGCGGGTCAACCTGGTGGGTGGGCTCGAGCGCGAAGTGCGCGTCGATGTCGACCCGGAGCGGCTGCGGCTCTACGGCCTGGCGCTCGACGATGTGGTGGACGCCATCGGTGACGAGAACGTCTCCATCCCCGGCGGCGACATGGATCTGGGGGAGCAGAGCTACGCGGTGCGTGTGCCGGGCGAGGTGGAAGACCCGCTCGAGGTGGGCGACTTCGTCATCGTGGCTCGCGACGGCCAGCCGATATACGTCCGCGACGTGGCCAAGGTCTCTTTCGGCTTCAAGGACCGGGAATCGTTTGCCCGCATCGACGGCAAGGAGTCGGTGGCGCTGGCGGTGCAGAAGCGGCAGGGCGCCAACGTCATCGAGGTGGCCGATGCGGTCAAGGCGCAGGTCGAGCTGGCGCGCGAGCGCTGGCCGGGTGGTGTCGAGGCGACGGTCCTCGGGGACCAGAGCAAAGACATCCGCATGATGGTCAAGGATCTCGAAAACAACATCCTCTCAGGGTTGGTGCTGGTGGTGGCGGTGCTGATGGTGGCGCTGACCTTTCGCAATGCGCTCTTTGTCGGGATAGCCATCCCCTTCTCGATGCTCATCACCTTCCTGGCGGTGCAGCTGTCGGGTGAGACCCTCAACATGGTGGTGTTGTTCTCACTCATCCTGGCGGTGGGGATGCTGGTCGACAACGCCATCGTGGTGATCGAGAACATCTATCGCCACATGCAGGAGGGTGAGCCGCGTCGTTCGGCGGCCGGCAACGCGACACGCGAAGTGGGCTCGGCGATCCTGTTTTCCACCCTGACGACGTTGGCGGCCTTCTCACCGCTCTTCTTCTGGCCCGATGTCATCGGCGACTTCATGTGGTACCTGCCGTTCACCGTATGTCTGGCGCTGTCGGCGTCGCTGCTGGTGGCCTTCACCGTCAACCCGACCCTCGCCAGCGCCTTTATGCGGCTGTCGAAGCGCGATCAGCAGCCCGCGGGGTCCGAGAGCTCCGCGGCCGGTGGCTGGATGGCGAGGCTGGGCAACGGCATCGTGAAGCTCTATCGGTCGAACCTCACCTGGGCGCTCGATCACCGGGTGGTAGTGGTGCTGGCGACGATAGCGGTCTTCTTCGGTGTGCTGATGATCTTTGGCCGCTTCAACCATGGGATCGAGTTCTTTCCCTCGACCGAGCCGACCCAGATCATCGTCGACCTGGAGATGCCGCCGGGCACTCGGGTCGAGGTGACCGACGAGGTCGTCCGCGAGCTCGAGGGGCGATTTTCCGATCTGCCGGATGTGCGGGTGATGGCGGCCGGTAGCGGCGCCGGCAGTCAGAGTGAGTTCTTTGGTGGCGGCTCGGGCAGCGCCACCAATGGTCGGATTATTTTGGATCTCATCGACCGCAAAGAGCGTGAGCAGAACTCATTTCTCACCCTGGAGCAGACGCGGGCGCGCGCCGCCGGCATCCCCGGGGCGACGATCGACGTCGATCGTCCACAGGAGGGACC
>SBFI01000452.1 GCA_006227875.1 Acidobacteriota bacterium | reverse complement strand
CATCTGGAAAGCGGCACCTCCTTCACCCTCCACGCCGTGCTCGAAGCACGGGCGCTCGGCGGCGGTACCGTCTATTTCACCGAAGCCTCTCGGCTCGAGATCCGCGGCGAGGAGGTGCCCATCGAATCCCTGCGTCGCTGGACGAGGAGCGAAGAGGTGCGACTCCTCTGGTTTACCGTCGAAGGGTTCACCCCCTATTTCGAGGTCAGCGATGCCGAGGATCTCGAGAGCTTCGAGTTCCGCGAGTTCTATCGTCCCGAGTGGCCTCGCACCTGGTCGATCCCCGGCCAGCTCCAGCCCTTCGCTGAGAAATACGATCCTCAAGCCCCCAAAGCACAGCTGCCGGGCTTTGGCACCCAGCGCTATCACCTCCGGCTCGAGTTCTTTGGACCGGCCAGCGAGATCAAACCTCGCCTGCGTCTGCAGTCACCGGGGGCGGCAGCGCTGCCCGAGGACGAAGCGGATCTGCCGACGGTCGTGGTCTCGCTGCCCGATGCGCTGGCGGCCCCTTCACGGGTCTTTGGCTTGACCCAGATCGAGATACTCACTCCCGATCTCACCTCTGTGGCCGACTGGCTGACGAGCTGGTCGGTCAGGCAACTGGCCTTTTCGCGTCTGACGGTGATCAAGGAGGTGCTCTCCGCCGCCGGCGTGACCTATGAGGATCTCGAGTGGCAGGAGGTCGATCTCGAAAGCGGGCCGAGTTGGGGAGGGGAGGGTGTGGCCGCCGGTGACTTCCTGCGGGTGGGTGACCGTCTGGTGGTCCTGATAAAGGACCTGGGGACGCCGTCGGAGCTCGACTACCAGGATCTCTGTTTCGACTACGACAAGGGAGCCAAAGTGCAGCCGCTGCGGGAGGTGTTTGCCGGCGAGGGGCTGGTCGAGTGGGCGGCGTTGCCCCGCGGCTGAGGTGGTCATGTCTCGTTCCCTCTTCGATGATCAGGAAAGCTCGACACCGCAAACCGGCGGTCGGGCGCCGCTGGCCGACCGGGTTCGCCCCACCAGCCTCGAGGAGATAGTCGGCCAGGACGAGCTGGTCGGCAGCAGCGGATTCCTGCGGCGGGCGATCGAGCAGCGGCGGGTACCGTCACTCATCTTCTGGGGGCCACCGGGCTCGGGCAAGACGACGTTGGCACGCATCATCGCCGATCGGATCTCCTGTCGGTTCGTGCCCTTCAGCGCCGTGACCTCGGGCATCAAGGAGGTCAAGCAGGTGATGGCGGAAGCCTCCATCCTGTTTCGTGACCCGGAGCGACGCACGCTGCTGTTTGTCGACGAGATCCATCGTTTCAACCGCGCCCAGCAGGATGCCTTCCTCCCCTATGTCGAGCGTGGAGACATCGTCCTCATCGGGGCGACGACGGAGAACCCCTCATTTGCGCTCAATGCCGCGCTCATGTCTCGCTGTCGAGTGGTGGTCCTGCAGCCCCTCGATCTCCCGGCCCTGGAGGCGATCGTCGAGCGGGCGCTCACCGACCCCGATCGTGGCCTGGGTGCGAGCGGCGTCGAGCTCACGACGGAAGCGCGGCAGCAGCTGGTGCAGCTCGCCTCCGGTGATGCCCGCAAGGCGCTCAACCTGCTCGAGCTGGCGGTAGAGGACGCCGCCGCCGACGGATTGACCGAGCTGTCGGCCGAGCGGGTCACCCGGCTGGCGCAAAAGAAGGTGCTGCTCTACGACAAATCGGGTGAAGAGCACTTCAATCTGATCTCGGCCCTCCACAAGTCGCTGCGCGAAAGCGATCCCGATGCGGCACTCTACTGGCTGGCGCGGATGCTGGAGGCCGGCGAGGATCCGCTCTACGTGGCTCGTCGCATGACTCGTTTTGCGAGCGAGGATGTGGGTCTCGCCGACCCCCAGGCCCTGCCGCAGACGCTGGCGGCGTGGGACACCTATCACCGGTTGGGCTCACCCGAGGGCGAGCTGGCACTGGCGCAGGCGGCTCTCTATCTGGCGCTGGCGCCAAAGAGCAATGCCGTCTACCGGGCCTACTCGCGGGTGCGGCGCACCCTGGCCGAGCAGCCGGCCGACCCCGTGCCGATGGCCCTACGCAACGCGCCCACCCGGTTGATGGAGGAGGTGGGGTACGGCGACGGCTACGTCTATGCCCACGACACCGACGAGGGAGTCGGAGGTCTCGACTGTCTCCCCGAGAGCCTGCAGGGAACGAGATTCTACGAGCCCAAGGGAGGGGGGTTCGAAGAGAAGCTGGCGGAGAGGTTGGAGAGGTTCAGGGCATTACGTGAGAAGGCACGGAAAACGAAGCAGTGATCGCGAGCCTTCTGTTCACACGAACAACCAAGCCGCGTAACCGCAATACCCGACAAACAACACTACCCCCTCCCACCTCACCAACCGCCTGCCGGTGGTCAGGAACGCCCACACCACCAGCGTCAGCGCCAACATCACCGCCAGGTCGAGCCGCACCGCCTGGGTCTCCACCCCCACCGGATGTACCAGAGCCGTGACACCCAGAATAAACAGGATGTTGAAGATATTGGAGCCGATGAGATTTCCCAGCACGATGTCACCTTCGCGCTTGACGGCGGCGACAACGCAAGCGGAAAGCTCCGGCAGGCTGGTGCCAAAGGCGACGACGGTCAGGCCGATGACCCGTTCGCTCACGCCCAGCGAGCGGGCGACACCGACGGCGCCCTGGATCAAGCTGTTGGCTCCTACCACCAGAAGACCGATTCCTGCCGCTACCAGCAGAAGACTCCAGGCGACGTTGAGCTTGGCGGTGCCGTACTCGCGGGCGAACTCGGCGGCGACCTCCTCGGTCTCGGCCGGTTTGCGAATGAGTAATCCCAGGTAGACCGCCAGCACCGCGACCAGCACCAGACCCTCGAGTTGGTCGACCGAGCCGTCGCGGACCACCCAGAACAAAGACAGGCTGATCAGAATCAGAAACGGCATGTCCCGTTGGAGGAAGCGAGCGGCTACCGCCAGCGGCCAGATGGCAGCCGTGGCCCCCAGCACCAGCCCCAGATTGGCGATATTGGAGCCGACGATATTGCCAAACGAGACCGCGGGGGAACCCTTCAACACCGCGGCGAGTGAGGCCGCCAGCTCCGGGCTGGAGGTGCCAAAGGAGACCACGGTAAGACCGATCACCATCGGTGTCAGCCCCAACCGCTGACCAAGGGCCGATGCACCACGCACCAGACCCTCGCCCCCGGCGTAAAGCAGTGCCACACCTAGAAGAATCAGCAGCAGGTCCATGAACGGGTAAGACTAGCGCGAATGACGTGGGGGGGGCGCGGAGCGTGGGGGACACGAAAGGGCGTAGGGCCTAGCCCGCCCTCTCCCCCTCCCTGGGCTTAGGGGCGTAGGGGTCCCCCACCCGCCCCGGTGTTATGGGTGGGGGGTGGGCCCCTAAGCCCTTAAGCCCCTAGGCCCCTACGCCCTCAGGGTCGGGGGGGGGAGCGGGTCCTCAGAGCCGGGCGGGGGGCGGCGCCTGGGCCGCCTTCTCTACCGTCTCGATCAGACCCTCCTTGGTCAGCAGTTCGCCAAACAGATGCGGCTCCCTTTCGGGACGGTAGAGGAGATAGAAAGGGATGCCATAGCGGTCGAAATCGGCCATGAAGGCGGCGATCTCGTCGTCGCGATTGGTCCAGTCGGCCTTCATGGGGATGACGCCGAGCTGCTTGAAGGTGGCGGCTACTTCGGGGGTCTCCAGCACCAGACGCTCGTTGACCTTGCAGGTGAAGCACCAATCAGCGGTGACATCGACAAAGACCAGCTCACCTTCCGCCGCCAGGCGCTCGGCCTCCTGGCGATCGAAGGGCAACCAGGGAATAAGATGGTTGACCGCCTCGACGCCCGCGCCCCCGGCCTCGGCCCGCGACCCCGCCGCCAGGCCCAGTGCCGCGACGATGCTGAAGACGATTCCCAGAACCGCGACGGCTCGCAGGCCGCGTCTGCCGGTCGCCTGATGGCCCATCCAGACAAAGAGCGCCAGTCCCAGAATCGACAGCTCGATAAAGGCGAGCCGCTCGGGTGTGACCTGGGCCGCCAGCACATAGAAGAGCCAGACCGCGGCGCCGGCCAGCAGAAAGCCCATGAAAACCCTCAGGTTCTCCATCCACGG
>SBFI01000177.1 GCA_006227875.1 Acidobacteriota bacterium | reverse complement strand
TCGGTAAAGCCATCCCCGAGGTCTTCGCAGACCTGCCGGTCGCGTTTAGCGAGACTTTTGGAGAAGTGGCAGAAACGGGAGAGGCCGTCCTCGACCTGGTTATCGCCGGGGTCCCTCCAGGCGACGATTTGTCGGTGGCGCACTGGCGGGCCAGCTTTCGACCGATCCCGGACGAGGATGAATCGATAGCCGGCGTCAGTGTGGTCGTCCAGGATATCTCCGACCTGAAGCAGGCGGAAGCACACCTGCAAGAACGTCTGCAATTCGAGAGGATCGTCACCGAGATCTCGTTCACAATTGCCAACATGCCCGTCGAGGCGCTGGATGCGGGTATCGAGGCGGCACTCTGCCGCTTGGGGACGCACCTGGGCCTCGGCCTGGCCTCGGTGCTATGTCTCGACTCGAACAGAAATGCGTTCAGGCACACGCATGAGTGGTATCAGGAGGAACTGTTCGATGGGCCGAGCTTTCGCGGCACGGAGGTCGGGGAGCCCCATTCCTGGCTTGCCGACCAGCTCGCGCAAGGTAGGGAAGTCTTAGTCAACCGCTTCGAAGATCTGCCGCCAGAGGCCCAGGCAGAGCGAGAGACCGCCAAAGCGCTCGACATTCGCTCGGTGCTGTGGGTGCCGTTCTCTAAAGACGGGCAGGTGGTGGGCTACGTGGCCTACAACTCGATAGGTGAGGAGAGAGAGTGGACAAGGCAGATCGTGCAGAGGCTGCGGCTGATCGGAGAGATCTTGGGGTCCGCTCTCGATCGCCGCCGGCAAGAGGACAAACTGAAGGAGCAACTGGAGTTCGAGCGGTTTGTGAGCGAGCTGTCAACCCACCTGTCCGGTAGCGGAGCCGATGAACTTGACGGCGTTGTCGAGGATGCGCTGCGTCGGCTGACGGTCTTCCTGGGTCTCGAGCGGGCAACCCTGGGTCAAGTACGAGGCAATCTCCTGACGGTCACGCACTCCTGGGTTGACGAGAGCCTTTCGCCAGTCCAGCAGATCCAGCTAAGTGAGCTTCCCATCGAGGAGTTCTGGATCCTGCAGAAAACCCTCGAAGGCCAGACTGTGGCGGTCTCGAGTCGGGATCAGCTTCCCGAGGAAGCTCAGCTGGAGCGCCGAGTTTGGGATGAACGGGGGCTCAAATCGACCATCTTTGTTCCAGGCAGGGTCGGGAATGAGGTCGTGGGTGTGGTGGCGATGGACTGTTGCTCCAGAGAACGCCGCTGGTCCGAGGAGACCGTGAGGAGGCTGAGTTTGCCGGTCGCGCTTCTCTTTGCTGCATTGACGCGCAGGGAATCGGAGGCGGCCAGGAGGCAAAGCGAGGCCGAGTTGAAGGCCGCGTACGACGAGATCAAGCAGCTGAAATCACATCTCGAGGACGAGAACGTAAATCTGCGAAGGGAGATCCGGCAGTACACAGGTCGGCACAGAATCGTCGGCGAGAGTGCCGCCGTTCAAGAGATGCTCGAAGCGGCCACTGAGGTCGCCGAGACCGACTCGACGGTCCTCATCATCGGCGAAACCGGGACCGGTAAGGAGCTTCTGGCGCGGGCCATTCACGCCATGAGCGCGCGCCGGGATCGGACACTGGTGAGGATCAACTGTGGCGCTCTGCCGCCGACGCTGATCGAGAGCGAGCTCTTTGGCAGAGAGAAGGGTGCCTACACGGGGGCCTTGACCCGTCAACAGGGTCGCTTCGAGCTCGCGGACGGCTCGACGATTCTGCTCGATGAGGTCGCCGAGCTGCCGCTGGAGCTGCAGCCGAGGCTGCTGCAGGTGCTGGAGACAGGAGTCTTCGAGCGTTTGGGCAGTCCGAAGACGCTAGAGGTCGATGTGCGGGTGATTGCCGCCACCCATCGCGACCTGGAAAAGGCGGTCGAAGAGGGCCGCTTCCGGGAGGATCTCTTCTTCCGGCTCCACGTCTATCCCATTCGCATTGCTCCGCTCCGCGAGCGAGCGGACGACATACTGCCTTTGGCCTGGTCGTTCGTGCACGAGTTCTCGGAGACGATGGGGAAGTCCATTGACTCGATCGCACGGCAAAGTATGGCGGCCCTGCAAGGTTACTCCTGGCCGGGCAATGTGCGCGAGCTAAGGAACGTGATCGAGAGGGCCATGATCCGGAATCGAGGTGCGGTGCTCGAAGTCGAAGTACCAAGCGAGACGGCACGGCAGCAGGCCGCGACCTTTGAAGAAGTTCAGCGGCAGCATATCCTCGAGACCCTGAAGACGACGGGTTGGCGGGTGCGCGGGAGCGGTGGCGCCGCAGAGATTCTCGGACTCAAGCCCACGACCCTGGACTATCGGATGAAGAAACTCGGGATCCGGCGCCCGCCGAAGACCTCTAGCAGTTCGTAGGTAGCTCCAAACTACCGTAGTTAATGGCCGACCTTCGACGACGGGCTCCGCTCTGGGCCGCCCGCGTAAGTTCCATTTATTCAGTGGGATTGAAGCCACTGCAGCTCTGGATTCAGAGCTGGCACGCTAGTTGATTAATCCCTGTGGCGTCGACAGAGTGTCTTGCTGTGATGAGGGCAGAGGTCAGCGTGTTCGCGACCGGATCTCGACGCGACGAGATCCTGCGAACCTTGAGGTGGCTCATGGGTCAGCTGGAAGCATGGCCGGGTCTCGAGGAAGCCGATCTGTATCGAACCCTCGACCAGGAAGGCAAGGTAGTGCTCATGCAGCGATGGAGGACCCGAGAAGACCTGGTCGGGTACGTGTGCTCGGAGGAGTTCGTTCAGCTGCTGGAGGTCATGGATCTCTCGGAGAAGCCGCCCGAGCTCCGCTTCGAAACGGTGTCGAAGAGGGAGGGTCTCGAGCTGGTTCGGGCCCTTCGGAACAAGGAGTTGGTGAACCCCTAAGGCTAGAAGGTGCATAAGGAGACCTGAATGAAAACTGGAAAAGTCACTCTTGGACTGTTGATCGTTACGGCGCTGGCCATAGCTCTCGGCTATTTTGTGGGAGTGGGTCTTCAGCCCGCCGGCGAAGTCGAGGCCGCCGGTGGCATGCGAACAGAGCCCAACGGCATCGCCCCCGATCGCTATGTGTACTACCCGGGTACCGAGGTGCTGGGGGCCGAAGAGATCAGAATGACCGCCTGCGGCACCGGCCTGCCAGCGGCGCGACGCGGTCAGGCGGCGAGCTGCTTCTTGATCGAGCTGGGTAACGGCGACAAGTTCTTTTTCGATCTGGGCACCGGGTCCATGGCCAATGTCGCCGGTTACATGATCCCCATGGACTTCTTGACCAAGGTCTTCGTCAGCCATCTCCACACCGACCACTTCGGCGATCTGGCGGCGCTGTGGGCCGGCGGCTGGACGGCCGGGCGGACAGGACCTCTGGAGGTCTGGGGCCCGAGCGGCGCACGCGAAGACATGGGCACCGCGTACGCCATCGAGCACTTCCTGAAAGCCTACAACTGGGACTACATGACCCGCGCCGCCCTGATCAGCCCGATTCCCGGAGATATCACGGTCCACGAGTTCGACTACAAGGCGGAGAATCAGGTGATCTACCAGGAGAACGGGGTGACCATCCGCTCCTGGCCGGCCATCCACGCCGGTGACGGCCCGGTCAGCCTGGTCCTCGAGTGGAACGGCTACAAGATCGTCTACAGCGGCGACACCATGCCCAACACCTGGATGCTCGAGTACGGCCGGGATGCCGACATTGTCGTCCACGAGGTCATGCCCATGCCGCAGGACATGGTGAAGTTCTACAACCAGCCGCCACAGCTGGGCATCCGGGCCTCGTGCGGCTTCCACACCTGCCCACCGGCCTTCGGCAAGATCATGAGCGAGATCCAGCCACGCCTGGCGGTGGCCTTCCATTGGTTCAACGAGGAGGGAACGCGCTACAACCAGTTCTCCGGCATCCGCCAGACCTATGACGGGCCGGTCTCCATGGCCACCGACAACATGGTCTGGAACATCCGTCGGGACGGCATCGAAGAGCGTATGGCTGTGATCACTGAAGATGCATGGGACGTGCCGGGACCTGGGAAGGCTCCGGATCCCGATCGCACACGGGCCAGCGAGTACACCGACTACATCCTCATGGGAATGTACGACACGTCGGAGGCCGAAAAGGCCACCTTCGACGCCTACAACGAGA
>SBFI01000203.1 GCA_006227875.1 Acidobacteriota bacterium | reverse complement strand
TGTGCTCCAGCCCAAGGAGCAGGACTCTTCCTACAGTGGCCGGGACAAGGACAAGCTGCTCATTCCCGGCTCGACCTTTCGGGCGTTGACCGGTGAGAAATACCTCAACCTCTTCATCTTCACCAGCCAGGACGTGCAGAAGACCGAAGAGCTGACCAACGAGGTGCTGGCCATCATCGCCGGCAAGTATCGCTTCGACCCCACCGACAAGGAGGCCCTGATGATCTGGGACACCACCGAGATGTTCCAGTTTCTGGATGCCTTCATGATGGCTTTCAAGATGTTTCTCGGCATCGTCGGCTCACTGACCCTGGTCGTCGGCGGCATCGGTGTCTCCAACATCATGAGCGTGGTGGTGGAAGAAAGGACCCCCGAGGTCGGGGTCAAGATGGCGCTGGGGGCCAAGCCTCGCGGAATTCTGGGACAGTTCCTGATGGAGACGCTGATCTTTACCGCAGTGGGGGGATTTCTGGGACTACTGATCACCGCCGGTATCTGTGCCGTCTTTCCCTCGCTGGGACTCGAGGAGTACGTGGGTATTCCGACGGTGGATGTCCAGGTCGCCGCGCTCACCGCCTCGCTGCTCGGTCTCATCGGTCTGGTGGCCGGCTTCTTCCCGGCCCGAGCCGCCGCCAACCTCGACCCGGTAGTGGCCATGAAGATGACCTAGTGGGAATCGACCCCCATGACCGAAACGCTCAGTCCAAAGAAACGACGCCCCGGCCTCGGCATGGTCTTCCAGCTGTTCTGGCGCGCCTCACGGGTACAGCGGAAGCGGGCCATCCTGACGGTGGCCTCCATCGCCTGGGGCACCCTGTCGCTGGTCCTGCTCATGGCGTTTGGCGAGGGTCTGGGTCTCGCCCTGGGCGAGGGTTGGGTCGGGATGGGTGTCGACATCGCCGTCATCTGGCCGGGAGAGACGACCAAGCCGTGGATGGGCTTGCCCGCGGGCCGACCCATCCGGCCGCGGATCGAGGACATGCGGCTGTTGCGGGAGCGGGTGCCGGGGCTGATGGGTGTCAGCGGTGAGATCCAGCGCTGGCGCACCAACTTCACCTACGGCGACAAAACGGTCAACGGGCCGGTCAAGGGCGTGAGCACGGTCTGGGGCTCGATGCGCAATCAGATCCCGCTGGCGGGTGGTCGCTTCATAAACCCGCTCGACGACGCCCAGCGTCGCCGGGTCGTCTTTCTGGGCTACGACCTCGCCCAGGAGCTCTTTGGCGAGGAAGAGGGTGTCGGCAAGACCATGCTGATCGATAACGTCCCCTACACCGTCATCGGTGTGATGATCGACAAGATGCAGATGGGGGCCTACAGCGGCATGGACAAAGATCACGCGGTGATCCCCATCCGCACCTCCTACGCCCAGTTTGGCGAAGACAAGGTCTCCACCATCATCATCAAGCCGCTCGAGCCCGAGAAGATGAAGCAGACCCTGGAGGAAGTGGCCAAGGTACTGGGTGCGAAATACGGCTTCGATCCGACCGACGAGCGGGTCCTGGGGACCTGGGACACCGTCGAGTCGGGTCGGATTCGGGACAACTTCATGTTCGGGATCAAGCTGTTTCTGGGCATCATCGGCGCCCTGACCCTGACGGTCGGGGGGATCGGCGTGGCCAACATCATGTACGCCGTGGTCAAGGAGCGCACCCGGGAAATCGGGGTCAAGATGGCGCTCGGCGCCAAAGCCAACTGGATCACCGGGCCGCTGGTTCTCGAAGGTTTGACCTACACCCTGCTGGGCGGTGTCTTCGGGTTGCTGATGGCCATGATGGTCATCGTTCTTCTGGCACTGGCTCCAACGGAGGGCAGCGAAGCGATGAAGTATCTGGGCAAACCAACGCTGTCGGTCTCCATCGCCTTGTCGACAGCGGGCATCCTGGGCATCATCGGCATGCTCTCGGGCTACTTTCCGGCCCGCCGCGCCGCCGCCATCGACCCGGCCGAGACCCTACGCTACGAGTGAGAGTCATGTCTGATACCGGCAAAGCATTGTCCAACGGCAACATCATCCGGATGGAAGGGATCCGCAAGGTCTACGACACCGGCAAGATCCAGGTCGAGGCCCTGCGGGGAATCGACCTGGAGGTGGACAGTGGGGAGTTCGTGGCGGTCGTCGGCCCATCGGGGTCTGGAAAGTCCACCCTGATGAACCTCATCGGCTGCCTCGATACCCCCACCGACGGCCATTACGAGCTGAGTGGTCAGCCGGTGGCCAAAATGAAGAAGGACGAGCTGGCGACCGTCCGCAACCGGCGAGTGGGCTTCGTCTTTCAGAACTTCAACTTGCTGCCCCAGATCTCGTCCTTCGAGAACGTCGAGATGCCGCTCCTATTTGGCGGTGTCTCGCGGCGAAAGCGCCATCAGCGGGTCGAGGAACTCATGGAGCGGGTGGGTCTTGGCGACCGGATGGATCACAAGCCGACCGAGCTCTCCGGCGGCCAGATGCAGCGGGTGGCCGTGGCCCGCGCCCTGGCCATGGATCCCGACATCGTCCTCGCCGATGAGCCCACCGGCAACCTCGACTCCTCCTCCGGGGGCGACATCATGGAGCTCTTCGAGGAGCTGTGGCGACAGGGCCGGACGATGGTGGTGATCACTCACGATGCCGCCCTGGCCCGGCGGGCCAACCGTCAGGTGGAGATCCACGACGGCCTGATCACCAGCGACACCCGCAGCTAGCCCATCTCCAGATTCTCGAAATTTCGTGCAGTTTGCTCTTGAAAACTGCGCCAAATCCGGTATTGTTTACCCCGGCGCGGCACGACCCTCTCGGCCGCTGCCGCCGTGAAGAGCTCAACGTCGAATCTTCATCCTTCAACCAGCTGCCAAACCACGCTTCAAGCCCTTCGGAGGGAGTCTCCATGTCGAATTCCGTGAACGAATTCATGCAGCATGTCAGTGCCAGAAACCCTGGAGAAAAGGAGTTTCTGCAAGCAGTTCAAGAGGTGGTCGAATCGATCTGGCCGGTCATCGAGCGCGATCCGCGCTATCGCAGTGGCAGGATCCTGGAGCGCATCGTCGAGCCCGAGCGGGTCATCATGTTCCGGGTACCCTGGGTCGACGACCAGGGTGAGGTCCAGGTCAACCGCGGCTTCCGCATCGAGATGAACAGCGCCCTCGGACCCTACAAAGGGGGTCTGCGGTTCCACCCCAGCGTCTATCTGGGAATCCTCAAGTTCCTGGCCTTCGAGCAGGTCTTCAAGAACAGCCTGACCACGCTGCCGATGGGCGGCGGCAAGGGCGGCTCGGACTTCGACCCCAAGGCCAAGAGTGACGGCGAGGTCATGCGCTTCTGCCAGTCGTTTATGAGCGAGCTCTACCGCCACATCGGGCCCAACACCGATGTGCCCGCCGGCGACATCGGCGTCGGTGGCCGCGAGCTGGGCTTCCTCTTCGGCACCTACAAAAAGCTCGCCAACGAGTTCACCGGCGTGCTGACCGGCAAGGGCCGGGGCTGGGGCGGGTCGCTCATCCGACCCGAGGCCACCGGCTACGGGACGGTCTATTTCGCCAGTGAGATGCTCGAGACCCGCAAGGAGAAGTTCGAAGGCAAGCGGGTGCTCATCTCCGGCTCGGGCAACGTCGCCCAGTTCGCCACCGAAAAGGTGCTCGAGTTCGGCGGCAAGGTCCTGACCCTCTCCGACTCCAACGGCTCGATCGTCGACGAGAAAGGCATCGACCGGGAGAAGCTCGAGTTCGTCATGGATCTGAAGAACAACCGGCGGGGGCGGATCAAGGAGTATGTCGACAAGTACCCCGAGGCCACCTTCCTCGAAGACCAGCGACCCTGGTCGGTCAAGGCCGACGTGGCCCTGCCCTGCGCCACCGAGAATGAGATCGACGGCGACGAGGCCAAAACCCTGATCGAGAACGGCTGCAACTGCGTGGCGGAGGGGGCCAATATGCCCTCGACACCCGAAGCCATCGAGCATTTCCTCGAGGCGCAGATCCTCTTTGGCCCCGGCAAGGCGGCCAACGCCGGTGGTGTGGCCGTCTCCGGTCTGGAGATGACCCAGAACGCCATGCGGATCAGCTGGACCCGTCAGGAGGTCGACGAGCGTCTGCAGATGATCATGAAGGAGATCCATCGCACCTGTGTCAAGTACGG
>SBFI01000310.1 GCA_006227875.1 Acidobacteriota bacterium | reverse complement strand
ATACCGGCACCCCAAGCGACCCTGATGATGTTGGTCATCGAGGGAGTGCTGCAGAGCTCACTGCCTTGGGGTCTGGTGGGCATCGGGGTCGCCATTGCGGTGGTCGCCGAGCTTTTCCGTATTCCGAGTCTGCCGTTTGCAGTCGGCGTCTACCTGCCGGTCAGCACCATGGTGCCGGTCTTCTTTGGCGGTCTCCTGCGCTGGACTGCCGAGCGACAGGCCGGCAGCGAGGACGAAGCCGCCGCCGCCCGGGAGAGGGGTGTTCTCTTTGGCTCCGGCCTTGTGGGAGGTGAAGGCCTGCTCGGCGTCGTCATCGCCGGCGTGGCCTTTGCCCGCACCCGGGCACCGGAGGGAATCGGCTACGCATGGGCGGGAGCCCTGGCCCCGTTCCTGGCGCTGGGCGTCATGATTCTGCTGGCCTGGTACTTCTGGCGGCTCGCCACCCGGCCCGAGGGCGAGAGCTAGGCGGCACCCGTGCTGCTCAGGAATGCACTTCCGGCCGGCTTCTGCGGTCTCTTGGCGCTGGCCTGTTCCTCGTCGGCGCTTTCCTCACCACCAGCGGAGCCGCTGCAACTCGAAGTCAAGGTCCTGAAGTCGTATCGCCACGATCCCGAGGCCTACACCCAGGGACTGATCTGGTTGGACGGTCATCTCTACGAGAGCACAGGTCACTACGGTCGATCCACGCTCCGGCGGGTCGAGCTCGAAACCGGCGATGTCGACAAGGCCGTGGCGTTACCGGAAGAGTTCTTTGGTGAAGGTCTGGCGGTGGTGGGAGATCGACTGATTCAACTCTCATGGCGCGAGCAGACGGCCCTGCTCTGGGATCTGGCATCTCTCGAGCGGACCGGAGAGCTCTCCTACCTGGGGGAGGGATGGGGGCTCTGCTACGACGGCAGCAGCCTCTATATGAGCGACGGCAGTGACGTCCTCACGGTGCGCGATGCGAAGACTCTGGACGAGATCGGGCGTCTGCAGGTGACGCTCTCCGGCCGCCCGGTTGGCAATCTGAACGAGCTCGAGTGCGCCGAGGGCTGGATCTATGCCAACGTCTATCAGACCGAAACCCTGCTCAGGATAGACAGCGATACGGGTGAAGTCCGGGCGACGATAGACGCCTCGGGAATGCTGTCGGCGGCCGAGCGGCGGGGAGTCGATGTTCTCAACGGCATCGCCTACAACGGCGACACCGGCAGCTTCTACCTCACCGGCAAGCTCTGGCCAAAGCTATTCGAAGTGATATTTGTCGAGAAGTGAGCGCCGGCGCCGCTTCAACCGGCAGGGGCTTCGATCTTGAGCTTCCTTGCCCACGCCACCCGAAGATTCTCGGGTAGATCGAGAGCGGCAAAGATCTCGCGCACCTGGTCCTCGCTCACATAGGTCCAGATGTCGTCCCACTGGGCGTAGCGGAGGAGGTGCGAGATGGCCCAGGCGCGGCGCTCCTCGTCGCTCCCATCGAGGATCGACAGGAGCTCGGCCCGCGTCACATCCTCCTCGGGGAAGAAGTAGAGGAACTCGGATGGGCTATCGTTGCCGGAACCGCTCGACGGTGGCGACATCCCCTCCAGTATAACCCGGTCGGTCAAGAGCGCAAGGGAGTACGACGACAGCGGGCCGACTTGACGGTGGCAGACCGGTCGGCTACATTTCCGGGGGCCCGGGCGGGCATAACTCAGCTGGTAGAGTGCAAGCTTCCCAAGCTTGATGTCGCGGGTTCGAGTCCCGTTGCCCGCTCCAATCGATCACCCAGAGGAGACCTACTTCGATGCTCAACAGAGAAGCGGACAAACCAAATCGCCCCGGGGCCGGCTCGAATCCGGGCCGTGGCGGCTCAGGCACTTCCACCAGCACCTATCTCGCTCCCGGCGCCAAGATCCAGGGTGAGATATCCGGCAAGACCGAAGTGGTGATCGATGGTGAGCTCGACGGACAGGTCAAGCTCAACCAGCTCGTGACCGTGGGCAGCCAGGGGCTGGTCAAGGGGGAGATTCATGCCCAGGCGGTGCGCGTCAGCGGCAAGGTCATGGGCAATATCGTCGGCCAGGACCGTGTCGAGGTGATGGCGACCGGAACGGTCGAGGGTGACATCATTGCACCGCGGGTTACCGTCGCCGACGGCGCCTTTCTCAAGGGCAAGGTCGAGATGACGAGCGCGGGCGGCGGCAGTGAGAGCTCGAGCTAGGCTCGTCGGACCACACTTCTTGCATAACGTAGCGGCCGGCCCGACCACGCGCCTTCGGCGCGCGGTGCCCGCCGGCCGATCTCGGTGGGGGCATCCCAAGGCCCCACGCCCTCAGGCCCCCAGGCCCTCGAGACTCTGGCCGGTCACCTCCACCCACAAGCTGACCAGATCCTCCGGCACCGGCGCCTCGAAGCTGATGCGCCGTTCCGACTGCGGGTGCTCGAAAGCCAGCTGCCAGGCGTGGAGGGCAGGGCGGGGGAAGTCGGACAAGGGTTTCTTCACGCTCTTGGGCAGTCCCTTCCAACGGGCCTCGCCATAGGTCGGGTCGCCGACCAGGGGGTGTCCAAGGTCTTTCAGGTGCACCCGGATCTGGTGGGTGCGACCGGTGGCGAGCTCGATCTGTAAGAGCGAGATTCCGGCGGCACTCTCCAGGACCCGGTAACCGGTGGTGGCCGGCCGGCCGCCCTCGATGACCGACATCTCCTTCCGTCGCTGGGGATGACGAGCGATCGGCTTGGTGATCGAGCCCGCAGTCGTCTTTGGCCGGCCATAGACGATCGCCAGATACTGCTTGTCGATCCGACGCTCGGCAAAGGCGGTGCTCAGCTGCTGGTAGGCGGCCGGTGTGCGGGCGACGACCATGATCCCGGAGGTGTCCTTGTCGAGACGATGGACGATGCCCGGTCGGCCGGGTCCTCCAACAGCAGCCATCTCTGGATAGTGGGCCAACAGTCGATGAGCAAGCGTTCCCGTCGTGCGCCCGGCACCCGGGTGGACCGTGAGACCGGCAGGCTTGTCCAACACTACGAGCAGATCGTCTTCGTAAAGAACCCTCAAGTCGCCGGCCTCCGGCGTCATCTCCCCGGTGTGATCACGCACCAGGGGCTGCCACTGGAGGACTTCGCCGGTGTTCAGATGGTGCGAGCCCTTGGCTGGCTTGCCGTTGATCAGCACGTGGTCGGCGCGGATCCACTGTTGAATCTGATTGCGGGGCAAGCCCAGGTGTTCGGCCAGAAAGCGGTCGAGCCGCATCCCAGCGGCCTCGGGTGGGATGGGGGAGAGGGTCTCGGTGGTCACATCTGCCCGCCGGCGCCCGAGGACGGCTCCGGGGCTTTATCGGCCCTGTGTTTTGGAGAGAAGAAGATGTCCACAGCCATCAGCACGATGCCGACGGTGATTGCACTGTCGGCGATATTGAACGTGTGCCAGTGATAGGTCCCAAAATAGACGTCGATAAAGTCGGTGACCGCCCCGTTGGCGATCCGATCGACGAGATTGCCGACCGCTCCACCCAGAATCAGGCTCAGCGCCACGAGCAGCGGCACATCGCTGTCGGGGGTGCGCCAGAAGTAGAGACCGACCACCAGCAGAGCGGCCAGCCCCAGTATCGTCAGCAGAATCGTGGCCCAGGGCTCTCCCTGTGAAGCGAAGAGGCCGAATGCCACACCCGTGTTACGCACGTGGGTGAGGTTGAGGAAACCCGGAATCACCTCGGTGGGCAGATGTCGGGGCAGGTAGGCCTCCACCTGCCATTTGGTCCACTGGTCGAGGACGACGACGACAAGCGAGATCAGCAGATAGGTTGATTTACGCACCGATCCATTCTAGCGACTAGTCGGCTTCCGGCTGAGTGGTTGGCTCTTTCCTCCGGCTGAAGAGTAGATCCAGATCGTGAGCGGCCCAGACCAGGTGGAGAAACCCAAAGCCGGTGACGGCGCTCCTGAACATGGTGTTCAGCAGCAGGTCCCGTACCGGGAGCCATGGCAACTGGACCACCGCTCTTTCCCAACCCCCGCTCCACGGCGCCAGCACAAAAAGAGCACCGGCCTCCACACAGTAGAGGATGAAGAGGATGTGCGTAAACAGCCGGGCCCTCATGGACGGGGCATTCTACCCCTGCCGGCCAGGAGGGTGGAGAAGCCGGCCCGCTGCT
>SBFI01000046.1 GCA_006227875.1 Acidobacteriota bacterium | reverse complement strand
AAGGCTGGCGCGGCAAGCCCTGCACCGGGACGCCATTGAAAGCTGGCGCTCCGATGCCGCCGAGGAGGCCCGGTTCGACATCCCCGGGGTCGAAGGCGAGGGTTCTTCAGCGGCCCCCGGTACCGATCAATCGGCGGGTGGTGCCGCGAGTGGTGTGCTGCGGCCGACCGGCCGACAGCAGGTGATGGAGCGCTGGTACGTGGTGTACATGGACAAGTCGCTGGCGGCCAGAATTGCCATCGATCGCTACCAGGCGCTGGGCGCCAGGGCCGACATCGGAGAGAAGTACCCGGCCTGTCGCGCGGTGTTCAGCACCAGCACCGATCTGCTCACCGACGGCTCGGCCTTCGACTGCCCCGAGCCGGTCGTCGGCCAGGCCCTGCGGCAGAGCTACGAGGACTACAAGAAGCTCGCCCAGGCCTGCTTCGACGACAATATCGAGGTGATGGAGCGGCACGCCAAGTCCGCCCACGAGCACCTGCAAACGGCGACCCAAAGCCTCGCACCCTACAGACTCGCGCTCTAGCAGCCCGCGAGCCGCCTGTCAGAATTACAGAAGCTCGTACGGATCGACGTCGATCACCAGGTCGGCCGGTGTCGGCTGTGGCACGACGTCCTGCACCAATCGGCGCAGACGACTTCCGGCCTCCGCCCGCAGCAACAACTGGAACCGCCACTTTCCACGCAGCTTCTCGAACGGGGCGGGAGCCGGTCCGGTGATGCGGACACCCGCCGCCAGCGGATGCGCCGCCAGCCTACGGGCCAGGTCGGTCATGCTCTTCTCGGCCTTTGTGCGATTGGCATCTCTGACCAGGAGCTGGATCATCCTGGTGTAGGGCGGGTAATGGAAGACGCGCCGGAACCGCATCTCCTCCTCGGCAAAGGCCAGGTCGTCGTGGGCGAGAGCTGCTTGGATGGCGTAGTGATGCGGATGAAAGGTCTGGATCACGACTCTTCCCGGCCGCTCTCCACGACCGGCGCGGCCGGCCAACTGGGTGAGCAACGAGTAGGTGCGCTCGACCGCTCGAAAGTCGGGGAACCCCAGATAGGTATCGGCCAGCAAGACCCCGGCCAGGGCGACACGCGGAAAGTGATGCCCCTTGGAGACCATCTGGGTGCCGATGAGCACCTGGGTGTCACCGCGGCCAAAGCTCTCGAGCACGCCCGCCACACCACCACGACGGCGGACCGTGTCTCGGTCCAGCACATCCACCGACACCCCGGCGAAGAGTTTGCGGAACTCCTCCTCCACCCTTTCGGTGCCGGTGCCGATCGGCTCCAGGGCCTCCTCCTCGCAGGCCGGGCAAACGGTCGGTGTGGGGATCGTCGAGCCACAGTAGTGACAGCGTAGGACGTTGTCCAGCCGGTGATAGGTCCTCGGTAGTCCACAATCCGTGCATCGCATGTCGGCCCCACAGGCCCGACAGAGCAGAATCGGCGCGTAGCCCCGCCGGTTGCGCAGCAGGATGGCCTGATCTCCCGCCGCCAGGGATGTCTCCAACTCCTCACGCAGCCGGGCCGAGAAATGGGCCTCACCCGGGCGTCTGGATACACCCTCCGTGCGCAGATCGACAAGGATGCCCTCGGGTGGCTTGCCGTACCCCACCCGCTGGGTCAGCTCCAACTTGCCCACTTTGCCGGTCTCGACCTGGAAGCGGGACTCCAAGCTGGGTGTCGCCGACACCACCACCACGACGGCGTCCTGGCGATGAGCGCGAAGACGAGCCAGGTCGCGGCCGTTGTACCGCGGTGTGCTGTCCTGTTTGTAGGAGGAGTCCTGTTCCTCGTCCACGATCACCAGGCCCAGCTCTGCAACCGGTGCGAATACCGCCGAGCGTGGGCCGAGGACCACCCGGGCCTCGCCACGGCGGATCCGCTCCCACTCCTGCTGACGCTCGAGCCGGCTGAGAGCGGAGTGCAACACCGCCAGCCGGTCGCCAAACCGTTCGCGGGTTGCACGCGCCAGGGCCGGGACGAGGGCGATCTCGGGCACCAGGACAACGGCTGAGCGGCCCAGGTCGAGACAGCTCGAGATGGCCTGCAGGTAGACCTCGGTCTTGCCGGTACCGGTGATGCCGGCCAGCAAGAAAGCGGCGTGCTCGCCGTCGTCTATGGCGGCGAGGAGAGCCTCGGTCGCCACCCTCTGATCGGGACGCAGGGTCACGCTCGGGGTATCCGCCGAGGCCAGGAAGTGGTGCTCGAGAGGCAGCCGCGCGATCTGGCTGAACTCTCGCAGGATGCCGAGACCGACCAGCCGGCGGACGACACCACGCGAGCAGCCGACTGCCTCGAGGGTCTCGCGGACGGTGGCTGGCCGACCAAGGGCACGCAGATATCTCACCACTTCGCGACCCGGGACCGAGCGGCCGCACCTGTCCAGCAGCTCCTCGAGCTCTCCCGGGACCAGCTCGACGGCACTTTCATACCGTGCACCGCGTCGGGCGCCGGCGGAAAGCGAAACCCACCCGGCCCGCTCTAGTCTCTCGATGGTGGGGTGAAGCGGGACATCTCCCATCTGAGCCTGCAATTCCGAGACGCGGGGGCGACCCTCCCGGTGGAGCACCTCGATGAGGGTCTGCTCCTCTTCGTTGCGGGGGAGAGCGAGAGCGCCCGCATCGGTCAACCAGATGCGGCGGTCGCCCCAGGGCGGCAGGTCGGCGGGCAACATGGCACGCACCACCTCGCCTATGGGTGCCAGGTAGTAATCGGCTGTAAAGGTAGCCAGCTCCAGGAGTTCGGGTGTCATCACCGGCTCGCGATCGATGATCGCGTCGAGGGCGCGAACCGACACCCCTTCGGGAGGCTGCTGACTCTCGGCCATCACCATCCCCTTGAGGCGCCTCTTCCCCACCGGTACGCGGGCTCGAGCACCGGGTACGGCCAGCCGGCGGTAGGCGGCCGGGACCTTGTAGGTGAGCGGCCGTGGCAGGGGAAGCGGTACGGCTACCTCGACGAGCAAGGGGTGGTCTGGCTTCTCGTCGGTCATGAACGTGGGCCGGCCGTGCGCAACAAAAAGGCCGCCCGATGTGGGCGGCCGCGTCGAATGCTCGGGGGCGGAGCTGCCCCGCTCGTCAGTTGACGGCGCTCGTCGCCATCCGCTTCTGCATGCTGGAGACCAAGGCCTTCTCCACCAGCTTGTCCGCGTGCTCCTCGTCGATCTTCTTGACGTGGGCGACCTCGCTGACGATGAAGTACTTGGCGCGCTCGTACATCTTCTTCTCGCGGAACGACAAACTCTTCTTCGAGCTGACCAGGCGCAGATTCTTGAGCACCCGGGCCACCTCGGTGAGGTGCCCGGTCTTCATCTTGTCCAGGTTCTGCTTGTAGCGGCCCTTCCAATCCTTGTAGGTATCGATGTCGCCGTTGCGCAGAATTGTGAACAGCGAGCGGATCTCGGAGGTCGGACAGAGCGGACGCAGTCCGACGAGCTCCAGATTCTCCTTCGGCACCATTACCTTGGAATTGTTGGAGAGCAGCCGCAAATGATAGAAGACCTGCTCCATCCCATCGATCTTGGTGGGCTCGATCTTTTCGATCTTGCAGACACCATGGGTGGGGTACACGACTTTCTGTCCGATTCTAAACGCCACCTATATACTCCCGTGATGCCAGTTGAGTTTTTTCGGTAATGTCCCTGTGGGACATGCGTTCCGACAGTCATAGGATACTCGATCGGTCTCGATTAGTCAAGTTTTGGCGCGGTTTCGGTGTACTTTTGTAACATTTGAGACGAAATGTCGCAAGTGCGGCGCCTCAAAGTGTCAGGACCTCGAGCGCACCCCAACACCCCAGCTTTCACGATGACTCTGTCTTTCTGCTCGAGCGTACCAGCGAATTCTTGGGCCTTTCTTCCTTCCTTCGACCTCGAAGAGCCCCCATCAAGGGGCAACCGGACCCCTATTGTCCGGTTTGACAGGGCCGAGCCCCAGACCTAGGATTCTCGACGCTCATGCCACCCTTCGCGCCGGAGTGGCGGAATGGAAGACGCGACGGACTCAAAATCCGTTGTCCTTCGGGACGTGGGGGTTCGACTCCCCCCTCCGGCACCACCGACCACCCTCCACCCTCCCCCATTCACACCCCCACCCGTTCGGGTGGTGTGCGGCCAATCTCCCGGGCGTAACCTGAGAGCAC
>SBFI01000372.1 GCA_006227875.1 Acidobacteriota bacterium | reverse complement strand
ACGGACGACGAACGCTTCAAAGAGAAGGGGATCATGAGCGCGGACGACCAGGAGTTCGAGCTCGACCCACGCGATTCGCAGAACCTGGAAAGCGCCATGCGCGAGGCTCTGGAGGCGGTGGAGCACGTTTCGCACAAGGAGGACGATGAAGCCGGCACCGAGCCGAGCGGTGACGGCTCCGTCGACGAGACCGCATCGATGGCCGACTACGAGGTTAGCCAGCTGCAGAATGAGCTCGCGGACCTCAGGGATCGATCGACGCGAACGCTTGCCGACTTCGACAACTACCGCAAGCGGATCGAACGGGAGCGTCGTGACGACAAGCGCTTCGCGGCCTTCGACTCGCTGCGCGACTTCCTGGGTGTCATCGACAACCTGGAACGGGCATTGGCATCCGAGGGATCGGCCGAGGATCTCAAAGCGGGTGTCGAGCTCATTCATCGGCAGATGTTGGATCTGCTGGGGACCTATGGAGTCTCACGAGTGGATGCGGAGGGCCAGCCGTTCGACCCGGCGGTTCACGATGCCGTGACCCGACACGAGGATCCGAACGTCGAGGTGCCGACGGTCAGCGACGAGCTGCAATCGGGGTACACGATGCACGAACGGCTGCTGCGCCCGGCGATCGTCAGAGTGGCAATGCCCCCGGAAACTGCTGATGAGCAGAGGCCCCGTGGTGCAAAAGAGGAGCAGTCCACAGACGATTCGGGCATGAACTGACAGAATGGCGCCAGCCTCTAGAATCTCTCTCGAAATCCTTCCGTGAGCAAAGTACTCGGCATCGATCTCGGCACCACCAACAGCTGTGCGGCAGTTGTGGATGTGGCCGCACCGCGGGTGCTGTCCAATCGCGAGGGGAGTCGGACCACCGCCTCGATCGTCGCTTTCACCGAAGACGGCGACCGGCTCGTCGGTCAGATCGCCAAGAGGCAGGCGATCACCAACCCGCAAAACACCGTATTTGCCGTCAAGCGGCTGATCGGGCGCAAGTTCAGCGATCCCGAGATCCAGAGGGCCAGAGAGGTGTTGCCTTTCCCGCTGGTCGAGGCCGCCAACGGTGACGTCACCATCCAGGTGCGGGACCGTGAGTACAGCCCGGAGGAGATGTCCGCCTTCATTCTGCGGGAGATCAAGGGCTTTGCCGAAGAGGTGCTGGGCGAGGAGGTCAAAGAGGCGATCGTCACCGTGCCCGCCTACTTCAACGATTCCCAGCGCCAGGCCACCCGGGATGCCGGGCAGATCGCCGGTCTGGAGGTCCTGCGTATCATCAACGAGCCCACCGCCGCCGCCCTGGCCTATGGCATCGATCGCGAGGGCGAAGCCAAGACGATCGCCATCTACGATCTGGGTGGGGGCACCTTCGACATTTCAATCCTGGAGCTGGCGCAGGGTGTGTTCGAGGTCAAAGCCACCTCCGGTGATACCTATCTCGGTGGTGAGGATTTCGATCAGCGGATCATGGACTGGATGATCGCCGAGTTCCAGGAGGAGACCGGTATCGATCTACGCAACGATCGGATGGCTCTGCAGCGGCTGAAGGAAGCGGCCGAGCGCGCCAAGTGCGAGCTCTCCACCGCCGACGAGGCGCCGATCAATCTGCCGTTCATCTCGGCCGACGACAGCGGTCCGCGGCATCTTTCGCGCACCCTGCAAAAGGACAAGTTCGAGAGTCTGGTCAAGGATCTCGTGGAGCGCACCGAAGGACCGGTGCGTGAGGCTCTCGAGTCCGCCGGGGTGCGACCCGACGAGATCGATGAAGTCCTGCTGGTGGGCGGCCAGACGCGCACACCCCTGGTGATGCAGGCGGTCGAAAGGATTTTCGAGCGCCCACCCAACCGCGAGATCAACCCCGACGAGGTCGTCGCTATGGGGGCGGCAATCCAGGGCGGCATCCTCCGCGGCGACATCAAGGACATCGTTCTGTTGGATGTCACACCCCTGTCTCTTGGTGTGGAGACTCACGGTGGTCTGTTTGCAAAGTTGATCCAGCGCAACGCCACGATTCCCACCAAAGCCACCCAGGTCTTCACCACCGTCGTCGACAACCAGGACACCGTCGAGATCCATGTGCTCCAGGGGGAGCGGGAGATCGCGGCGGAGAACAAGTCGCTGGGACGCTTCGAGCTCGTGGGTGTGCCGCCGGCACCCCGCGGTGTGCCGCAGATCGAGGTGACCTTTTCCATCGATTCCAACGGCATCGTCAACGTGTCGGCGCGAGATCTGGCCACCAACAGATCGCAGAGCGTGCAGATCAACCCCGCGGGCGGTCTGACCAAGGAAGAGATCGAGCGTCTGGTTGAGGAGGCCGCGGAGCACTCCCAGGCCGACACCGAGCGCCGGGAGATGCGCCGCCTGAAGAATCGTCTGGAGGGGCTGATCTACACCAACGAGCGGGTCTTCGACCAGTTCCAGGACATGCTTGCGGAAGACGAGCGAAAACTGGTTCGAGACACCCTGCTCATGGCGCGTATGGCGCTGGCCAACGACGATCGGGCCGAGCTCGAAGCGGCCCTGTTCGACCTCAACAGCGTCTCGCGCCAGCTGTCCGAGCTGATGCTCGAAGGTATCGACGAAGTCGGGTAGCGACTCGTCCCCCCCCTGGATGGCCATCAAACGAGATTACTACGAGGTCCTCGGCGTTGCCCGGGGCGCCAACCAGCAGGAGGTGAAGACGGCCTACCGCCGTCTCGCCATCCAATTCCACCCCGACAGAAATCCGGGTGACAAGGAGGCCGAAGACAAGTTCAAGGAGGCGGCCGAGGCCTACACCGTTCTCTCGGACCCCAATCAGAAGGCCCGGTACGACCGGTTTGGTCATCAGGGCGTCTCCGGCGGCGGCTTTGGCGGCTTCGATCCCACCACCTTTGGCGACTTTGCCGACATTCTTGGAGATTTCTTTGGCGTCGGCTTTGGGGACATCTTTGGTGCCCGGCGCGGCCGTGGCGGCGCTCAGCCGGGCGCCGATCTTCGCTACCGGCTGACCATCGAGCTCGAGGAGTCGGCCTTTGGTACAGAGAAGACCCTCAAGATCCCGCGTCTCGAGACCTGTCCCACCTGCGACGGCAGCGGCAGCCAGGGCGATGCGCCACCCGAGACCTGCACCGCCTGTGGTGGTCACGGACAGGTGCGGATGAGCCAGGGATTCTTCACCGTCGCCCGCACCTGCCCCCAGTGCAGCGGCGAGGGGACCATCATCACGGATCCCTGCCGCGAGTGCTCCGGCCAGGGCCGTGTCGAGCGTGAGCGCACCATCGAGGTCAAGGTTCCGGCCGGTGTAGAGACCGGGGTCAGACTGCGTCTGATGGGGGAAGGCGAGCACGGCCGCCGCGGTGGGGCGACCGGCGACCTCTACGTGGACATCGCCGTCGAGCCCCATCCGGACTTCGCGCGTGAAGGCCCGCATATCTTCAGCGAGCTGGAGATCTCTTATTCGCAGGCCGTGCTGGGGGCCTCGATCGAAGTCGACACCCTGCACGGCCCACAGACGGTCGACATACCACCCGGCACCCATCAAGGAGAGACGTTCCGCCTGCGTGGCAAGGGTGTCGAGCGCCTCGGTGGCCGGGGTCACGGCGACCACGTCGTCCATACCAGGGTGCTGGTTCCCAATCCACGAGATCTGACCGAAGAGCAGCAGGATCTGCTGCGGCAGTTGGCCGAGCTCGACGGCAAGGCCGTCCGTGGTGACAAGAAAGTGCTCGACCGCGTCCGCGACCTGTTTGGGTGAGTCTTCCGGCCGTGGCGAGCTATCTGCGTCTCGAGCTCACCCTTCTGGACCAGACCGATGATCTGCTCATGGCCGAGCTCTGGGCGTGGGGGACCCTGGGCGTCGAACAGACCGTGGGGGAAAACGGTTCCCGCAACGTCGTCGCCTACTTCTCGGACCCACTTCCCACCCGCCTGCCCGATGTCGGCAATCCGCTCTGGAGTCACCTGGGAGCCGAGCTGGTGCGGGTCGAGCTCATCGAGGACGAAGATTGGCTGGCGGAGTATCGGCGACAGGCAAGACCGGTGCCGGTCGGAGAAGGATTCCTGATCGACCCGCGAGAGGATGCGGAGCAGCTGCCGGCTGCCGGCTCCCGCCGCCTGCTCAGGCTGCCGGCGCGCTCGGCGTTTGGCACCGGCAGCCACGAGTCGACCCGGCTAGCGGTCGGGTTGTTGGAGACCATCCCGGTCGCCGGTCGCCGCGTCCTAGATGTGGGGACCGGTTCGGGCATCCTGGCCTTTGCCGCATTCTGCTCCGGTGCCGAATATGTGGTCGGGATCGATTCGGATACGGTGGCCTCTCTGCTGGCCGGACAGAATGGACGTCTGAATGACCTCTCTGTCCACCTGCTGGCGGGAACACTCGATAGCCTCCGCCGCGGCCCTCTTTTCGACGTCGCCCTGGTCAATATCCTGCCAAAGAGAATCCGTTCCGATCTGCCGCGGCTGGTGGAGGTGCTGGCGCCCGGGGCCGAGGCCGTCTTCTCGGGTATTCTGGCCGTCGAAAAGGAAGAAGTAGCAGCCGATCTGGCCGCCGTTGGCTTTCGCCACCGCTCGGAGTCTCGAGACCGCGACTGGGTCGCATTCCACCTGGAGCTGGCCGCGAAGTGATTACCCTACTGGTCTCACCCGACGCGCTCGATGCCTCACCGATCGAAGTCACCGGCGACTCCTACCGACATCTGTTTCGCGCCCGCCGACTCGAGCTCGGGGAGCGGGTGAGAGTCGTGGATGGCAAAGGGCATGCGCGCTGGTCGACGGTCGAGCAGGTAGGCCGCACCACCGCCAGGCTGGTGGTGGCGGAAGAGACCCCCGGCAACGAGCCGGAGCGCGAGCTGACGATTCTGGCGGCCGCACCGCGGATGCAACGGGCTGCCTGGTTGGTGGAGAAGACGACGGAGATCGGTGCCGTGACGATCCGCTTCATCAACTCGGAGCGCTCGCCGAGAAGCTATGGGGAGGCCAGCCTGGGAAGGCTGCGACGGGTGGCGGCCGCCGCCGTGGAGCAGTGTCACCGGGCCAGGATCCCAGAGATTACCGGGGTGCACCCCTTCTCGGAGTTGGCGAATCTGCTGGCGGGATGTCCGCAGCGGTGGTTTCTGGATCCGTACGGGGCGGCCGGGATGGACCCGGGAACCGGTCCGGTTGCGCTGCTGGTAGGACCCGAAGGGGGTTGGTCGGAGATCGAGCGCGAAGCTCTGCTCGGGCTCGACTGTCGGCGCTGGGGTCTCGGCGAGCGTACTCTGCGGGTGGAAACCGCAGCTGTCGCCGGGTGCAGCCTGATTCTACTGGCCAAAACACCTATGTGACACCTTTCGTTGACACCTTCAGGGGCGCTAGCTAGGCTACCCGGAAGGGCCAGATCTCCAGGAGACTAGAAATGAACATCAACGATCTGCTCAAGACCGCGATCGAGCGCAAAGCCTCCGATCTCCACTTGAAGGTCGGCAGCCATCCTGTCATCCGGGTCGACGGCAAGCTGCAGCCCCTGGTCGAGATCAACCGCTTGATGCAGGAAGAGACGGTGGCGATGGCGTTCTCGATGATGAACGCTCGCCAGAAGCAGCGCTTCAA
>SBFI01000243.1 GCA_006227875.1 Acidobacteriota bacterium | reverse complement strand
CCAAAGCCGATCTCGGCAAAGACCAGCCGCAGGCCGTTGACGGCATGGAAGGCAAAGGCCACGAAGACCAGATACTCGCCAAAGACGAACAGCGGTCCGCTTACCCTCCCCATAGCCTCTTCCCAGGGGCCTTGGCCCAAGGCGCGCGAAGAGGTCAGGACGACGTGCATGACGAGATAGAGCAGCAGCCCGAGGCCGGTGATGCGGTGGAGACTGTAGAGATACCGGTCCGGTCCCCAACGGCCGCCGAAGAGCCAACCGCGCATTCCGAGTCGATTGGGGTGACCTCTCGATTCGAGCATGGTGAGACCTCCGCTCAGTATTTGCGTTCCACCGGTTTCCAGGTGGTAATGGTCACCGGCTTGTCGTCCAGCTTTGGACCCGATTCTGTTTGCCAGGCGAGGGTGTGACGGAGCCAGTCTTCGTCGTCGCGCTGGGTGAAGTCGCGGCGGGCATGGGCACCTCGGGACTCCTCTCGAGCCAAGGCACCTGCCACCGTTACCTCCGCCAGATCGAGCAGGTTCTCGAGCTCGAAGGCGTGGAAGAGATTCGAGTTGTAGGCGCGGCTCTTGTCCCGCACCGGTGCCCGCTCGGCTCGCTCCTGGATCTCGCGGACCGTCTCGAGTGCCGAGGAAAGCCCCTCGCCGGTCCGGTAGACCGCGACATGGCGGTCCATGATGCTGCGCAGCTCACGCCGCAGGTCGTAGAGGTTCTCATCTCCCTGCCGGCCCAGAAGATTCTCCACATGCCCGCGAACGGCGTTCGTGGTGCTCGGGGACAACTCCGCGGGTGCGGGTAGAGCCTCGAGCGTCTCGCAGATCTTGCCGCCGGCGATGGCGCCCCAGACCAGGCATTCGGCGGTGGAGTTCGAGCCCAGTCGATTGGCGCCGTGCAGCGAGACGCAGGCCGCCTCACCGGCCACCCAGATACCCGGGATGCGGGTGGCGCCGTCGATGTCGGTCTCGATGCCTCCCATCGAATAGTGGGCGACCGGCCGGATGGGAATCGACTCTTCGACCGGATCGATACCCACGAACTTCATGCAGACCTCACGGATGAGCGGTAGCCGGGTGTTGATGCGGTCGGCCCCAAGGTGGGTCAGATCGAGGTGAAGATAGTCGAGACCGTCGGGTCCTTCGAAGCCGCGGCCCTCCTCGAGCTCGGTCATCTCCGCCCTGGAGATGACGTCGCGGGGCCCCAGTTCCATCTTCTCCGGCGCGTAGCGCTCGAGGAACCTCTCGCCCTTGGCGTTCTTCAGGTGGCCGCCTTCGCCACGACAGCCTTCGGTTATCAGGATGCCCGAGGGTACAAGACCGGTGGGGTGAAACTGGAGGAACTCCATGTCCTCCAACGGCAGCCCGGCCCGATAGGCCATTGCCAGCCCGTCGCCGGTGACGGTGTGGGAATAGGTGGTGAAGCCGTAGAGCGTACCGGCGCCGCCGGAAGCGATGAGCAGGGCCTTGCCCTGGAGAGTGACGAGATCACCGCTGGGGGCGTGGATACCGGCCAGACCGGCAAAACGGCCCTCCTCCACCAGCAGGTCGGTGATGAACAGCTCGTCGTAACGAGTGAAGTTCTCGTACTTGAGCAGTGTGTCGTAGAGGGTCTGCATCTCGAAGAAGCCGGTCTTGTCGGCGGCCAGGGTGGCGCGCGGGTAGGAGTGGCCGCCAAAGGGCCGCTGGTCGATGCGGCCGTCGGCATCCCGGGTCCAGGGGATCCCCCAGTGATCCAGCAGCAGGATCTCCTCCGGCGAGGCGTGGACAAAGCGGTCGACGACATCCTGGTCGGCCAGAAAGTCGGCTCCCTTTACCGTGTCCCAGGCATGGAGCTCGAAAGAATCGCCTTCGTCGGTGCGCAGCATTGCCGCAGTGCCGCCCTCGGCGCAGACCGAATGGGCACGCATGAGCTGGACCTTGGAGACGATTCCGATGTTGGCCCGGCCCTCGGTACGGCGGGCGATCTCTACCGCACCCCGCAGCCCGGCCAGTCCAGCCCCGAGAATCAACACATCGTGATTCAGGTTCTTGGTCACGGTTTCCCTCCCCGGCAGGTTTGGCCGAATCGTGACGGTTGGGTCATCCATGGACCCAGGTCAACTCTAGAGGGAGTCTTCGTTCTTTGCACCACACCAAGGGGCGGACTCCGAAACCACTCAAGGGGGTAGGTCGTATTGGCCTTAAGATAGGGACATGAGAGGTAAATCGTCATGAAAAAGGCCCTGGAAGCCCTGCGGGGAGCCTTTGTCCTGCTCTGGACCGCTCTCGACCAGATTCGAAGGTTCGCCGTCAACGCGCTCTTTCTTGTGTTGCTCATCCTGCTCTTTGGTCTGCTGCTTGCCGACACGAGGCCCCAAGTCGAGGAGGGGAGCGCCCTGGTGGTGGCGCCGTCGGGTGTGCTGGTGGAGCAGCTCTACAGCTCGCCGGTCGAGGAGGCCATCCTGGATCTCCTGGACCAGGAGCGCCCGGAGACCCTTATGAAGACCCTGCTCGAAGCCATCGAGAAGGCGACGGCCGACGATCGAATCGAGGTCATGTACCTCGATCTCGACAAGATGCAGGGGGGGAGCCTGAGCAAGCTGCAGACCCTGAGGACGGCGCTCGAAGAGTTCAAGGCGGCCGGCAAGACCATCATCGCCGCCGCCGACTACTACGGCCAGCCCCAGTACCACCTGGCGGCGGTCGCCGACGAGGTCTATCTCCATCCCATGGGGATGGTCCTGCTGACCGGCTATGGCAGCTACCGGAGCTACTATCGCGAGGCCCTCGACAAGCTCGAGGTCGACTGGAATGTCTTCCGGGTGGGGGAGTACAAATCCGCAGTCGAACCCTATCTGCGCAACGACATGTCGCCGGAGGCGCGGAAATCCCGGCTCGCTTGGCTGAGCAAGCTGTGGAGCGCCTATAGACAGGATGTGGCTGGGGCTCGGGGGCTGGAGACCGCGGCCATCGACGACTATGTAGACAACCTGCATCTTCTGCTCTCGGACCACGACGGCCAGGCCGCGGAGCTGGCCAAGGCGACCGGTCTGGTCGACGAGGTGGCCCACCACGATCAGGTTCGGGAGCGGCTCATCGAGTTGGTCGGGGAGGACGAGGTGACCGAGAGCTTTCGGCAGATCGGCTATCGCACTTACCTGGAGGCGGTGGCCAAGCCCCAGGAGGCCGGGGAGGAGGCGGTGGCGGTGGTGGTGGCAAAAGGAGCGATCCTCGGCGGGAGCCAGCCCGCCGGGAGGATAGGGGGCAGATCGACGGCACGCCTCATCCGACGAGCGCGGGAGAACGAAAAGGTCAAAGCGCTGGTACTGAGAGTCGACAGCCCCGGCGGCAGCTCCTTTGCTTCCGAGGTGATCCGGCGAGAGGTCGAGCTGACCAGAGAGGCCGGCAAGCCCGTTATCGCCTCCTTTGGCAGCGTGGCAGCCTCCGGTGGCTACTGGATCTCCATGCCCGCCGACGAGATCTGGGCCCATCCCACGAGCATCACCGGCTCGATCGGGATCTTCGCCATGGTGCCGACCTTTCAGCGGACTCTGGCCAAGTTGGGTGTCCACAATGATGGCGTCGGCACCAGCAATCTCGCGGGTACGCTTCGCCCCGACCGGGAGCTGCCCGCCGAGGCCGCGCTGGCGATTCAGGAGATGATCGACTGGGGCTACCGGGACTTCATCACCAAGGCCGCAGACGGCCGCCACATGACGGTCGATGAGATCGATCGGGTGGCACGTGGCCGGGTCTGGACCGGACGCGACGCGCTGCGTCTGGGGTTGGTCGATCACCTGGGGGGGCTGGAGGCGGCCATCGCCGCCGGTGCCGCCAGGGCAGGGCTGGCGAAGGACTACGAGGTCATCTACTTCGAAAAGGAACCCAGCTCGACGGATCGTCTGCTGGCCCGGTTTCTCGGCTGGCTGGCGACCAGGATGGGTCTGCAGCTCGATCTGAGCCCGAGGAGTCTGCCGCTGGTGTCGCTGCTGGAGCCCCTGGCGGGACCCGCCGACGGTCTCCAATTCACCGACGACCCCAAGGGTCTCTTCGCCTACTGTTTTTGTGAGCCGAACTAGCGCTAACTGGAGGAAGTCCACCAAGTCTGCGCCTCTTCTCGGGGGGCTGACTCTCGGTTCGCTTCGGGCCCTGTCCAAGCTGCCCTTGCGATCACTGCAGAGGGTT
>SBFI01000426.1 GCA_006227875.1 Acidobacteriota bacterium | reverse complement strand
GAGATAGAAGATGTTGTCCAGCTCGGTCGACTGCTGGATGAAAGCGATCGCGTCGCCGACCGTCTTGTCCTCGGACAGCGCCACATACTCCGGCACCATCAAGCGGCCGGCGGTGTCGTCGCCGTAGGTGAGATGGGTCTGGACCTCGGCCAGATCCTTGAGATCCACCACCTCCAGCACCTTGTCGTGCAGCTCCGGTGGCAGGGACTCCACCAGAGATACGGCATCATCCACCGACATCGAGTCGAGAACGGTGGCGATCTGTTGCGGGCTCAGCTCTTCGAGAAGCGCCTGCTGCTGGGGCGGCTCGAGCTCGGTGAGCACCGCCCCCGAGCCCTCCGGGTAGTCGGTGACGAGGATCTGGAAGACGGTTATCTGCTCGGCCGGGGTGAGCCGGCGAAACTGCAGGGCGACGTCCTCGGGACGTGTCTTGCCCAGGAGTTTCGACAGGTTGGCACGGGCGCCGCGACGAACAAATCTGCGGAGCGTGTCACCGATCAGCTCGGCCCGCCGAGGTCCCGTATTTTGGTCCACAAGACGCCAGATCGTAGCACATCAAAAGGGCTCGAAGCGGCCGTCGGGAAGGGCTTTCGGGCCGCTTTTGCTATCTTTGTGAAGTCAACTGGCAGCCTGTGGGAAAGGCCACTGCAGGGGTTGTCGATTTCTACTAACCTTCAGGGTGGGTTCGCGGCGCTAGGAGCTGGACGGAGACCCTTCAGCGGCGACTGCCCCGGACAAAGGAGGTCCAGATGGACGAACCAGTGGCCGAACAGATGATCGAGGCGGAATACACCCTCGAATCGATGGTCCTTTGCCCGAACTGCCAGGAAGGGATCGAGAACATCCACGTGGTTCGCATGCTGAGAACCAAGGTCAACTTCGTGTCGGGTCTTCCCCGCCGCGCCCAGATTCTGGTTTGCCCGGAATGCAAAGCCGTCCTGGCTGCGTATCTGGGCAGTCTCATCTGACCGCTCCATGGTCCGAGCACTAATCTGCACGGTGCTGGCGGGCCTTGTTGTCAGTCACGGCCAAGCTGTCGCTCAAAGCCCCCCCGACGAAACCTCGCAGACCCCGGTCTTCACCGCTCCCTTTGCCACCGTCGAGTTCCTCGACCAGATCACCGCCGCGGAAGAAGAGCGGCGAATCCTGGAAGAGAAGCTGACCAAGGTCTTTATGGATCTCAAAAGCGGACTGATGTGGGCGGCACGCGACAACGGCCGCGACATCGATTGGCGTCGCGCCATGCGGTACTGCGACGATCTGGAGCTGGCCAGCTACTCGGATTGGCGACTGCCGGCCCTCGACGAGTTGGAAGGGCTCTATCGAGCGATGTCAGCAAGCCAGTACAAGGTACCCGGAGAGATCAGGCTCACCTCCTGCTGCCCCTGGAGCTCCACCAAGAAAAGCGAGGACTCGGCCTGGAACTTCAACTTCCAATACCGCAAGCCCTTCTCCGGCGGTTTGAGCTACACCTACGACCTGAGAGCTCTCTGTGTACGGACACCCGTGAGCGGCGAGAGCCACCCCCTGCCCGAGAAGCCCAAGAAGAAGGACAAGAAAGCCAAGGAACAAAAAGGCTAGGGAAGAAGAGCGGTAAAGCGCGACGCCGAGGCCGGTCTTCTGGGTACCCGATGGTCGAAGAGGACAGACTCGGCGTCGACGGTCTGCCCGTAGTACTTTCGATTCGCCTTGTTGTCCGGCGCCAGCCGGGAGCCCTCGAATGCCACCCCGGCAAACAACCCGCGGCTCCGCGCGTAGGAGTAGATCTCCGCCTTGAGCTTGATATCGGTGCTCGCTTCGGCGGTGCGGCCGTAGGGGCCGGCGGCGACGCTGGCATCGCCGCCGATCTCGAACTTACTGCCGAGCAGGGAGAGGACACCCCGCTCGTTCATGAAGAACAGCACCAGGTCGATCGCCTCCCCGCCAATCTGGAGACCAAAGCTGCCGCCCGTGATCTCGATAAAGCTGGGTGGACTCCAGACGCCCTCCGCGTCGTGGCAAGAGATGACGCCGTTGCCGTGGCGACCGCCGAGGCCAAATAGAGCACCCTTGTAGACATTGGGGATGACGGCGACGCACTTGGCGCTGTCGATCAGATGCTTCGGCACTTTGCGATCAGGCGCCCCCATGAGCTCGAGGTAGACCTCTCCGGCAACCTCCAACTTCTGGTCGAACTTGGTCTCCTGGGCCAGGGCGGGGCCGATACCCCACAGGAGAATTGCGCTGAACAGCAAGATCGAAAGCAGACGTCGTGTCATCAGTAGCCTCTCCTCTGTCGGCGAGAGTATACGGAATTTGCGCCCGGGGTCCACGGCCGGACCCATGTTAGGGTAACCGGGACCAAACTCGACAGCTTTTGGGAGGGATCCCGTGATGAACGAGCCCCAGACTCCGCCACCTGCGCCGCCCGCGACACCAGCCCCGGCCCAGAAGAAGGGCCTGAGCCCGCTCGCCTGGATAGGTATCGGCTGCCTGGTCCTGCTCCTGCTGGCGGTCCTGATGACGGCCACCTGCTCCTATTTTGTCGGCAAAAAGGTCAAAGAGGTCGCCGGCGACCTCGACTTCGAGGAGAACCCGATCAAGGCCAGTGCCGAGATGATGGTCAGACTCAACCCCGAGCTGGATCTGGTCGAAGTCGACGACGAGGAGGGGACGATGACGATCCGCAACAAGCGGACCGACGAGGTCGTCACCCTCGACTTTGGTGACATCGCCGAAGGTCGTTGGGGTTGGACAACGGACGAGGGCGAAGTGACCTTCGATGTCAACCAGGAGGAAGGGGGCGGCCTGGTCACCGTCACAACCGATGAAGGTGAATCCACCTGGGGCGCGGGAACGGCGAGTCGCGAACCTCCGGCTTGGATCCCCCGCTACCCCGGCGCCGAGCGGGCGAACCTCACTTTCACCTCTGAAACGGATACCACGTCCGCCGGCATCTGGACCGTCGAGACCACCGACGACGTCGACAGCGTCACGGAGTTCTACAAGTCACAATTGGAGGGGGATGGCTTCGCGGTCGAGGTACGGACCGTCTCCGCACCGGAGGGCCGTCTCGCCGTTATAACGGCAAAGAGCGACTCGAACGATCGCACCGTCAACTTGACTGTCAGCACCACCGGCGAGAAGACGACGGCGGCACTTCAGTACAGCGGGAGCAACAAGTAGCGAAATCGGTGAATTGGGGACAGGTACCGAGAATCTGTACCTGTCCCCAATCTGGGTCTAGTGGGGAATCTGCTTGGGTCGCGGCTCGGCCTGCCGGGGCTCACCCTCGCGTAGGACCGTAGGTGCCTCCTCCTTGGGACCGGCCGGGATTGCTGTCGCCAGCACCTCACCCAGCTCGCCGACCAGGATGACATCGAGGCTCTCGCGAACGTCGTCGCTGAGCTCCTCGAGATCGGCCTCGTTCTCCGCCGGCAGGATGATGGTGTGGATCCCGGCGCGAACAGCTCCCAGAACCTTCTCCTTGACACCCCCAATGGGCAGAACTCTGCCCGAGAGGGTGATCTCACCGGTCATGGCGATATCGTGACGTGACGGTACACGCGACAGCGCCGAGACCAGAGCCGTGGCCATGGTGACACCGGCGGAGGGCCCATCCTTGGGGATGGCGCCCGCCGGGCAGTGGATGTGGACGTCACGGTCGACAAACGCCTCGGTGGGGATACCCAGGTCTTGGGCGTGGGATCGGGCATAGGTCCAGGCAGCCCGAGCCGATTCCTTCATCACATCACCGAGCTGTCCGGTGAGCACCAGCTCACCCTTGCCGTGCATGGTGCTGACCTCGACAAACATTATGTCGCCGCCCACCGGTGTGTAGAACATGCCGGTGGCGATACCGATCTGGTCCTGACGGGCCGCCTTTTCGGGGTGCATCTTTGGCCGGCCCAGCAGCTCGGTCACGTTCTCGGGCTCGATGGTGACCTGCTCGAGCTCCTCCGCCGCAATCTTGCGGGCTACCTTGCGGGCCAGCTTGCCGATCTCCCTCTCGAGCTGCCTGACTCCGGCTTCCCGCGTGTAGTGGGTGATGACCTCGGAGATGGAGGGATCAGTGAGAGTGATCAGCTCCGGATCGAGGGCGTTGTCCTCGACCTGCCTGGGGACGAGGTAACGCCGCGCGATCTCCAGCTTCTCCTTTTCCGTGTAGCCGCTGAACTCGACCACCTCCATGCGATCCAGTAGTGGTCCGGGGATGTTCTGGATGAAATTGGCGGTGGCGATAAACAGCACCTCGGAGAGATCGAACGGCACCCCCAGATAGTGATCGACAAAGCTGTCGTTCTGGGCCGGGTCCAGCACCTCCAGCAGTCCGCTTGCAGGGTCCCCCTGGTAGGAGACCCCGAGCTTGTCCACCTCGTCCAGCAGAAAGACCGGGTTCTTGGTACCGGCTTGCTTCATCCCCTTGATGATGCGCCCCGGCATGGCTCCGACATAGGTCCGCCGATGACCGCGGATATCGGCTTCGTCCCGCGCACCACCAAGCGAGATGCGGATGTACTCGCGTCCCATGGCGCGGGCTATCGATCTGGCGATCGACGTCTTGCCCACCCCCGGTGGTCCGACAAAGAGCAAGATGGGGCCCTTGGCGGCCTTGTCCTCTGCCTTGCCTTTTGGGCCGTCAATCACGTCGAGGGTCTCGCCGGTGACCCTGTCGCCGGTCAAACCCGCGGCCTCATCATCCGGTACCGGATTCTCGTCCAGGGGCTCGACGTGCAGCTCAGCTACGGTGTCCGGGCCCTCCGCTTCGCCGCGGCGGGCTCGCAGCAGACGGACCGCCAGAAACTCGAGCACCCGGTCCTTGACGTCGCGGAGGCCATAGTGATCCTCGTCGAGGATCGCGTCGGCTCGCTTCAAATCGAGATGATCCTCGCTGCGCTTGTTCCATGGCAGCTCGGCGATATTTTCGAGATAGGTCCGAATGACCTGGTATTCCATCGACTCGCGCGCCATGCGTCCCAGCCGATTGAGCTCCCGGTCGACCTCCTTACGGGCCTCCTCCGGCAGCTCCAGCTCCGCCAGCTGCTCCTTCAGCTCCTCCAGGCCGTCGCCGCCCGCATCCTCACCCAGCTCCTCCTGAATCGCCTTGAGCTGCTCTCGCAGAACCATCTCCCGCTGCCGGTCGCCAAGCTCCTGCTGCACGCGCGACTTGATGTCCTGCTGGGCGTCCAGCACCCCGATCTGTCTCTGTACACGCAGCAGCACCTGGCGCAGACGCTCCTCCACCGATAGGGTCTCGAGCAGCATCTGGAGCTCGGAGAACGGGATCTCCAGATAGCTCGCCACCAGGTCCGCCAGGCGGCCCGGCTCGTCCGCGTTCGAGAGGGCCTGCTCGACCACCTCGTCCGGGAAACCGGCCTTGCGACCGAGCTCCGCGGCCCGCTCCTTGACCTCTCGTTGTAAGGCCAGAAAGGCGGGATCGCCGGCATCGGTCGGAGACATCTCCTCGGCTTTGCGGACTACGGCCTGCAGGTGATTACCCGCCTCGCTGATTCGCAACGCGATGCCTCGAAACTCACCTTGGAGAAGAAACTGCACGCCGCCGGTGACGCGTTGCAGCTGGCCGATGCGGGCCACCGTCCCGATGGTGTGCAGCCGCTCGGGGGTTACTTTTTCTACGTTCTCTCTTTGCGACACCGCAAAGACCAGCTTGTCCTTGCGATTGGAGGCTGCCTGGATCGCCTTCAGGGTACCGGGTCGACCGGCCCCGATGGGCGTCGTCACTCCGGGAAACACCACCGTGTCGCGGAGCGGGAGAACGGGTAGGGTCAGGGTCTCATTCATAAGCCGTCAATATCCTTGTCAGATTATCGGACCTCGTCGCGGCAGGTTGGAGTGTCTTGGAACCGCCAGGTCCGCGTGGTTGCTCTTACCCTGCTCGGGCAAGGTCAGTTTTAAAAACGCCGCCACCGCACTCCATTATTCCCGGCGGACCCGCCGGACGCGGATGATGACCCTCCAGGCTGCTAGTGAATCCAGGGGTCCTGTTTCTTGTCTTCGTCGCCTTCCTTGACCACCTGCAGACCGCGCTTGCGCTTTAGCCAGGCCAGGCGCAGGCGGAACCAGAGCTGCTGCGCCCTCAGGCTGAGCTCGCGGCTCCAACCGGTGCGCCGCCAGCCAGTCAGATAGCCAAAGGTGAACGCTACCGCCGTACAGATACCGAGAAAGCCGGCGAAGTCACCGGTGCCCAGAAAACCCATGAAGGCGAAGAGGATCTCGAGCAGTAGAAACCACTTGGCCTGGACCGGGAGGACAAAGAACAGATAGATGGTCGCGTCACGGTTGAGAGTGGCAAACGCGGCAATCAGGATCGCCAGGAGCATGTTCTGCCCCTGCATGATGGGAAAGGGGAGCCCGGCTTGCAGGCCGCTGCCAAATACGCTTTGCAGGATACCGACCAACACCGCGACCAACCCGGCTGCACCGGCGGCGAAGACAAGGATCTTCCAGAATCGACGCTGACCGAGCTGGAAAAAGACATCTTTGCCAAACAGAAAGACGATCAGCAGGCTGACCAGAAACCAGATCCCCGGCACCCCGGTGCCGACAAAGGGATAGGTGACTAACTGCCAGATAAAGCCCGAGCGCCAGACCGCCGGTGTCAGACGGAGCAGCAGCGGCAGCCAAGCCGTCGACGAGAAGAACTGGAGTGAGAAGGTACCGAGGACGACTCCCAGCAGGATCCATAGATCACGCGGCACCGGTCCGGTCAACCCACCACCGAATCCACCCCCACGGGCACCACCCGGGGCTCGAGTGCTATACATGGAGCTCCTGGCTCAGTTGCGCGGTCCCGGCTTCGATCCCGGTATCGAGCACCACCCGGAGAATACGCCTCTCCTTCTGGAGAAGGGCACGGGCGTCACCGAGGGCCTGCGCCGCCACCAGCTCGCCGAAGTCGTAGTCGGTCTCCGGCACCGGGATCGTCGGACGCGGCTTGTCCACCAGCTGCAGGAAGAGTCCGGTAGGCGGACCCCCCTTGTGCAGCTGGCCGGTCGAGTGGAGAAAGCGAGGCCCGTAGCCGATGGTGACCGCCAGACCGGTGGCCCGGTAGAGAGCCAGCTGGAGTCGGCTCAGGGCGGCGTCCGTTGCCGGTGACGGCGCCAGAAAGGCCTGGATGGAGATGTAGTCACCGGCCCGACCCTCCCCCACCCATTGCCGGAGAGCAGCCGCCACATCTTCCTCCCGGGAGACCATGACCTCGGCCGCGAGTCCGGCCGTCTCGCCACCACTCATCACCTGCTTGGCCATCTCCTTGGCCAGCTGGACATCGGGTTGATCGAAGGGTTGGATGCCGAGCACCGAGCCGGCCGCGGCCACTGCCACTTCCCAGCGGAAGATTTCGGCACCGAGACCGTATCTGTCGTCCATCTGAATGCGAACTACGGGGTGGCCGGCCTCTTCCAGTGCATCCAAGCGGCGCCCCTGCTCCTCACTGCCCTCTCCATCCGCGCTCAGGCCGACATAGAAGCGGTCATCGGCGTGGCTCTCGGGTTCCAGCTCGGCCTCGCCAACCACAGGTAGAATCCCCACTCCCTCCTTGCCGGTACTCTCGGCCACCAACTGCTCCACCCAATCGGGAAAGCTCTCCAGCTCGGGCGTGGTCAACAACACCAGCTTGTCGCGCCCCGCCAGCGCCAGCTCACCAAGGGCGGCCCCCAACCGCAGGCCGGGACTGGCCGCTGCCGGTTGCTGTGGACCGCAGGCCCCGGCCATGGCGTGTCCGCGAGCCAGCAGCAGCTCGATGTCCAGACCGAGTAGCGCCGCCGGCACCAGACCAAATTGAGACAGGGCACTGAACCGCCCCCCGACATCGCTCGGCGCCAGAAAGACCCGTCGGAATCCCCGCTCCCGACCGAGCTCGGCCAAACGGCTCCCCGGGTCGGTGATGGCGACAAACCGAGACCCGGCGTCCCCTACCGCTTGTTGAACCCGATCCCAGAAGTAGTAGAAGAAAGAGAGGGTCTCGACAGTCGTGCCCGACTTGCTGGAGACGACAAAGAGAGTCGAGCTCGTGTCGAGCTCCGCGGTCAGAGCGGCGACTGCCTCGGGATGAGTGCTGTCCAGCACCCTCAAGACAGGAAAATCGGGTGCGGGGCCGAATGTCCGCTGGAACACCTCCGGCGCCAGACTGGAGCCACCCATACCCAGCAAGGCGACCGTCTGGAAACCCGCGGTGGATATCTCCCGGCCAAAATCGATGAGCTCGCGGGTGTGAGCTCTCATCGTCTCGGGCAGCTCCAGCCACCCCAGCCGATCGACGAGCTCGGGCACCGGCTCGGGTGACCACAATCGATAGTCCTGCACCCACAACCGGTCGGAGTAGCCGACCTCCTGCCATTGGCGAAGCCGCTGATCGACCGCTTCCTGGTAGACACCCAGGGATACGCTCTCGCGCGGCAGGTCGATCTCGGTTGTCGTCACCCCGTCGACTCCGCCGCTTCGAGCGCGGACCGCTTCTGCTCCAGGGTCTCCAGCAGCTGGTCGAAGGGTTGGGCGAACTTGTCGATTCCTTCGCGTTGCAGCTCTTGGGTGACGCCATTCAAGTCGATGCCCAGGGCCGCCAGACGCTCGAGATCCTCCCTGGCCTGGTCGAGCCCCTCGCTCAGGCTGTCTCGCACCTCGCCATGATCGCGAAAGGCTTCGAGCGTCGATGGTGGAACGGTGTTGACCGTCTCGGGACCCACCAGCTCCTCGACATAGATGACATCGCGGTAGGAGGGATTCTTGGTGCTGGTGCTCGCCCACAAAACCCGCTGCACCCCCACGCCCTGCCCTCTCCACTTGGCAAAAGTCTCACCGTGAAAAAGCTCCCGAAAGCGCTGATAGGCCATCTTGGAGTTGGCGACAGCGATCTTGCCGCGAAGCGCAAGGGCCTCTTCAGATCCGATCTCCTCCAGCAGAGCATCGACTTTGGTGTCGACCCGGCTGACAAAGAAAGAGGCCACCGACGCCAGGCTTTGCGGACGTTGGCACTTGCCCAGAGCAGCCAGATAAGCCTGTGCCACCGCTTCGTAGTGATCGAGCGAAAACATGAGTGTGATGTTGACGTTGATTCCCTCACTCAGCACCTGTTCGACAGCGGGCAGGCCCTCCGGAGTGGCTGGGATCTTGATCATCAGATTGGGTCGGTCGACCTGGCGCCAGAGCCTCTCTGCCTCCGCCGCCGTGGCTGTGGCGTCTCGCGCCAGGTGGGGCGAGACCTCGAGACTGACGAAGCCGTCCCGGCCCTCCGTCTGTCTGTAGGTCGCGGCCAGCTGATCGGCCGCCATCCGAATGTCGGCAATGGCGATCGCTTCGTAGAGCTCCATCGAAGTCGAGTACGGCGCCGCCGCCAGCAGCGTCTGGAGGTCACTGTCGTACTCCGCGCTGCCACCGATGGCCTGCTGGAAGATGGCCGGGTTGCTGGTCACACCGCTGACCCCATCCTCGGCAATAAGCCTCTCCAGCTCACCATTGACCAGAATGTCGCGCCGGATAAAGTCGAGCCATACGGCCTGCCCCTGTTCCACCAGCATCTTGGTTCGAGTCATCTACTTCCTCCCCGGGTTGTCGGGGCCTATGCTAACCGAACCCAACACCGCCGTGGGGTGTGATCCCAAGGCGGGTTCTGCGCGTAACATCTGCCGGTGGCGTTGGGTGCGGAGACGCCCGGCTCGCGGCTTGTGCAACCAGGGGTGGGGCGTTAAGCTGGGCCCAAGGACACGGAAGTCCACAACCAGCACTCTCGGCATTTCGATTTCTTGGGGGAAAACCGATGCGGAGTTACAAAGTTCTACTTCTGCTTGCGGTCATGACTGCCATGGCCACGCTGGCCACGGCCCAGGCATGGTCCGGACCGGCGGCCATCGGGTTCCAGGTCAGTGATCGCAAGGGGCGCCCCATCGCCGCGGCCCGCGTGACTCTCGAGCTCCAGGCACCGGAGGGCAAGACCGGTCCACCACCGGTGGAAACCGACGCCAAAGGCCGAGCGGTCGTCGCCAATCTGGCTGCCGGCACCTGGCAGGTCGAAGTCAGCCACCCCGACTTTCTCTCCTATGTCGCGGTAGTCGATCTGGTGGCCGGCAAGAAGCCGGCGGTCTCCGCCTCTTTCTTGCAGGCGGAGGGCACCTCGCTGACCCCGATGAAGGTCAAGGTCGTGCGGGGCAACCCGAGCCAGGCCAGCCCACCGCTGGTGGTGGCCGCAACTCCCCCGATCGAGCCCCAGCCGGCTCCTGTCGAGCCCGAAACCGTTCAACCGGCCCCTGTCCCAGTAAGCGAGGAGCCGACCGCAGCTCCCGTGGCCGACGAGGCTCCTGCTGAAGAGGCCGAGATGCCCGAACCCCAGCCCGCGCCGGAACCCGAGATCGCCGAGGTCGCGGTCGAGCCCACCTCGCCGTCGCCGACGGTAGAGCCGGTAGCACCTCCTCCGATCGCGCCCGAGCCCGTACCCGAGCCCGAAGTGCTGCGGCAGCCCGCCCCGGTCGAGGAACCCGAAGTCGAGATGGCTCCGGCAGAGCCCGAGGTCTATGAGCCCGCGCCGGAGCCGGAGGAGCCGCCGGTGCCGGTGGCCGTCCTGCCGGCGGCGCACCCGGAACCGATACCCGAACCGGAGCCGATGACCGTCACCGAGACCGCCCCACTCGAGAGCGAGCGCGGTGTGTCGACACCGGCCCCCGCGCCGCCACCACCCGCACCAGCCGAGCCCGAAGTCGAGGAGGTGGCCCCAGAGCCTGAGGAGCCACCGGTCGTCGCCGAGGAGATACCGACGGCAGCGGCCGAGCCCGAAGAGATACCGACGGCAACGATTCAGCCTCAGCCCGAGGAGCCCACGACCCCCGCCGTGGTCGAGGTGCAGGAAGTGACTCCTGAGCCCGAGGTAGCACCGACGCCCGTCGAGCCCGAGATCCAGGAAGCGGCTCCCGAGCCCGAGGAGATACCGACTCCAATGGAGCCGGAAACCCAGGAGGTGACACCCGAGCCGCAGGAGGTGCCGGCACCTCCTGTCAGCCCGCCACCGGTCGAGCCGGAGCCCCAGCCCGAACCGGAGCCGGAAGTACCGACTGTGGAAGCCGCGGTCGCAGAGCCGGTTGTCGAAGCACCTCCAGCCCAGCCGGAGGTCACCACGGCTCCCGAGCCGGTCGTGCCCACCGAGGTGGTCGAGGAGGAGCCTCCGCCACCACCTCCGGCGCCGGTACCGGCTCCACCGGCCACCGCCCC
>SBFI01000411.1 GCA_006227875.1 Acidobacteriota bacterium | reverse complement strand
TGGATATCCACCAGTGACGGCAGGGCCGTCAGGTCGTAACCCCCTTCCAGAACCGACAACACCCGTCCCCCACACACTGCGGCCGCAAGGTCGGCCAGCCAGCGGCTCCACTCGTGGTAGGCGTCGGCGGTAACCCGCATGCCCCCTACGGGGTCGTTCTGCCAGGCGTCGAATCCGGCTGACAGCATCAGCACCTCGGGTGCAAACGCCTCGAGCGCCGGCAGCACCTGCTCTTCGAGAGCGGCAGCATAGCCCGCGTTGCCGGTTCCGGCCGGCAGTGGCACGTTGACGGTCGCCCCGTCCCCGCTCATTGGCGGCCCCGGTACCCGGGTAGAAGGGATACTGATGAGTGCTGACATAGAGCACGTCGCCCCGCTCCTCGAACAGATGCTGGGTCCCGTTGCCGTGGTGGACGTCGAAGTCGAAGATCGCCACCCGTCCCAGCCCGTGGCGGTCGATCAGGTGGTCCGCGGCCACGGCGACGTTGTTGAAATAGCAAAAACCCATGGCGGTGCCGTGCTCCGCATGGTGTCCGGGAGGACGCACCGCGGCCAGGGCCTTGCGGTCGGTTTCGCCCATCACCCACTCCGCCGCCGTGAGCACGGTTTCGACCGCCGCCAACGAGGCGTCGAATGTCCCCTCCGACAATGGGTTGTCGGCCGAGTCGATGAGGCCGTCACCCCGCTCCACCGCCCGGCGGAGTCTCTCCACATAGGCGGGGTCGTGCACATTTCGGATCCGTTCTTCCACCTCGGGGAAGGCCACGGAATCGACGATCTCGTGGCCTTCCCCTGCGAGGTGGTCGACGATTGCCTCCAGCCTCTCGGATCGCTCCGGATAGCCGGGTGGAGAACGGTGCAGCAGGCACCGCTGATCGGTAAAGACTCTTGTTGTCATCGGCCGATCATAGCCGAAGACCGACTACGCCGCTCAGCGTCGTGGCAGCCGCACACCGGCCCTCGACATCCGCCTCCGCAGTCGAAAGATCAAGGAGTCGATGCTGGTGGGGCGAAGACCGCCCCCCAGCCTTTCGGAGATCTCGCGGCTGCTCAGCCCCTCGTAGATAGCCAGATGGAGCACCTTCAGGTCGCGTCCGGGCGAACGCGCTCCGGCCACGGCGCGACATCGGCGCAGAAAGACCTGCCAACGCTCCTGTCTGAGCAGCCTCTCCTCGGGAGTTGGGCGCGGGTCGACGGCCCTGGTCAGAGGATCGCCCCAGCCATCCAACCTGGTGTCGACCAGACGATTCCTCCCTCTTTTGGCGGCTCCCAGCGCTCGCAGATGATCGATGGTCACGCTCTCGGCTATTTTGGCGAGGTAGGCCCCTACGGCCTGGTCCCCATCTCCCCGGCACCGGCGCAGCCTCCTGCCGCGCTGCTCGAGCAGGCGACAGTAGACGTTTTGCAGCAGATCCTCCTGGTCCTCGTGGACGACCACTGCTCCGGCCCGGCGCAGAGCCCGGCGAATCCCCGCCGCCAGACGGTGGCGGTAGCGATCCACGAACTCCTCCCAGTCCTCCGCCTCGCCGACCGTCGCACATCGATTGAGCAGCTCATAAGCTCCTCCACGGTTCATTGCTTCCTCCTTTCCACGGTTTCGTGGAGAGGAGGTGCAACTGCAACCGATCGAGCTAAACGAACAGCGCCGTGTCTCGGACACGAGACACGGCAGAGGTAGGAAACGTTAGCCTAGCACAGAGTGCCCGCGAAGAGCTAACGGAGCTTCTCTTCGACGAAGTCGACGTGCTTGCGGATCTTGGGATCGTACTTCTTGAGCGTCAGCTTGCCGGTGGCCAGCTTCTTGTTCTTGGTCGTGGTGTAGAAGTACCCGGTTCCCGCGCTGGACACGAGCTTGATCTTCTCTCGCATGATTCTCTACTCCCAAAAGATCTCAGATTGGCGGGGCCGACGAGACTCGAACTCGCGACCTCCGGCGTGACAGGCCGGCGTTCTAACCAACTGAACTACGACCCCGCACTGAAATCGGCACCAGAGTGACAGGAGCGACTCGATGGTGGGAGGTGAGGGATTTGAACCCACGACCCCCTGCGTGTAAGGCAGGTGCTCTTCCACTGAGCTAACCTCCCTCACCCCGGCGACCGGTCATACTACGCAAGGCGGCACCGGAAGTCAACGATTCGCCTGTCATCAGCAGCTGCCTCTAGCTCGGCGGGGCGGACACCACATCGACCACCTCCGGCTCCCGGACCTCGAGGGCCTTCTTCCAGCCTTTTCGGCCTCTCAAATTATGGGTCAATTGCGGTGGCAAAAATTTGACTCTCTTCTCCATTTTTTTTGCTTATAGCCACTTTTCTATGTCTCTTTTTTTCTCATCTGGTCGCTGATTTTGCCCTTTCGACTGCTTTCGACCACCTGATTTAGCTCCCGCTCCCACTCTCCTCCAGTACCCGTAAGTTGTTGATATGTATAAAGATGCCCAATCGTCTATAGCTCTCGCCGAGCTCCGGTCGGGCTTTCACGGCGGACGATTTCGCCGCGTGAACCGTTTCTGGCACACCTTTTGCCCTATATGTCGGCGAGTGGTTGGAAAGGAAGATCATGGCGCAGAAAGCCTTCAAAGCCGAAACCAATGTCCCGCACCCCTCAGCCGACCGGTCTGAGCCCCGCTGGAATCCCAAAGAGGGAGAGTTGAGGGGAGTCGCGCCCTGGACTCAGGGTGACCGCATCAGACCGCTCAAGGGTGCGGGACACGGCGACCAAAGACCAGCGAGGGAGAGTCGAGAGATGAACAAGTTCTTCAAAGCCCTATCGGACGAAACCCGAAGAAACATCCTCCGTCTTCTCGAGGACCGCGATCACAGCGTCAACGAGATCGTCGGCAACTTCCATCTTTCGCAACCGACGATTTCCCGACATCTTTCGGTCCTCAAAGAGGCAAACCTGGTGGTCGATCAGCGGCGAGGCCAGCACGTCGTCTATCAGCTCAATTCACCGGCCCTGGCCGACTCCGCCCGCCGCTTCTTTGGCCGCTTCAACGATTGCGCCCCGGACTTCTAGTCCCAATTCCCCCTTCTTTCTCCTTGACCCCTTTCTAGCCGCAAGCGGCCGGGAAGGGGTATAATTTTCCCGTCTCGAAAGGTGGCAACGGCCCCGAGGATCGTTTCGAGACTTCGGTTTCCATTCCAGATCCATGGCGGTGTAGCTCAGGTGGTTAGAGCGAGCGGCTCATAACCGCTAGGTCGGGGGTTCAAGTCCCTTCACCGCCACCACTCTCCTTCTGACGTGACTATCTTAGAAACCCTCGGGCACTTCTTCCGCACCACCGCGCCCGTGAGCGCCGGCGATCGGTTGTTGGTCGCCTTCTCCGGCGGCACCGATTCCACTGCCCTGCTCTGGGGAGCCGCACAGTATGGCCGGGACCGGGGCCTCGAGGTACGAGCGCACCACCTGGACCACGGACTCGATCCGAGCTCCAGCCACCGGGCCGAGGCCGCCCGCCGGCTGAGTGAGCAGGTCGGGGTGCCTTTCGCCTCGACCAGGCTCGAGGTTCCGCGACACAGAGCCGTGGGCGAGAGCTTGGAGGAGGCGAGCCGTCGCCTCCGCTATCGACAGCTGGAAGCCGAGCGCCGCGAGCTCGGGGCCCGCTACATCCTCACTGCCCACCACGCCGACGATCAGATCGAAACCGTTCTGCTGCGGCTGCTGTTTGGCAGTGGCATCGATGGCCTGTCGGGGATCTCGCCGCGTCTCGGCCATATCGCGCGACCGTTTCTCGACCTGACCCGTGCCGAGCTGCGGCGGACAGTGGAGATCGCCGGTCTGAGGCCGCTGGATGATCCCTCCAACAGCGATATGGGAATTCCCCGCAACCGGATTCGCCACCGGCTGCTTCCCCACCTCCAGGGCGGAGATCCCCAGTTGGGGGCGAGTCTCCTGCGGCTGGCGGCTGCGGCTCGCCGGGGCCGGCGAGCCATCGAGACCCGGCTGGCGAGCCGGCTCCGCCCGCGGGTGGGTGCGGAAACAGTCGAGGTAAGGCGCAGAGATCTGGAAATGCTCCCCGAGCCCCTGTGGCCCCACGCCCTGGCGATGCTCCACCGGCAGGCAGGCAGCGACTACCCACCGACTGCTTCTGCCCGCCGTGATCTCTACCGCCAATGCCGGGAATCGACCCGGGTGGGGTGCGACTGCGGTGACGGCTGGCGCTGGGAGAGCCGAGGTGAGCTGTTGAGACTTGGCCGGCCGGCACCGCCAACCCCCGCTTTCGCTTATACTTTCGAAGTGCCGGGCGAGCACTGGATCCCCGAGCTGGAGTTGAAGGTGCTTCTCCGGCGGGGTGAGGTGGCGGATTGGATGTTCCAGAACGCCCCACAACGTGCTGGACTGGCCCTACCCCTGCGCGCAGGGGAGCGAGTGATGGTACGCAATCGACGACCAGGAGACCGGATTCAGCCCTTGGGCTTCCCGTGCTCTCGTCGTCTCAAAGGTCTATTGATGGATCGTGGTGTTCCCCGGGATATGAGAGATCGCCTGCCGCTGCTGCTGGTGGACGATCGGTTGGCCTGGATCCCGGGGATCGCTATCGACAACGCCTTCCAGGTCTCGCCGGGTGACCGGGCGTGGATCGCGGAGATCGAGCCTCAATGACAACCGATCGAGTCATTTCGCTCTGGGACGCAGAGACCATTCACGAAAAGGTCCAAACCCTGGGCCAGCAGCTGGAAGAGGACTTCAAGGGCACCGATCCCTTGATCATCTCCCTGCTGGGCGGGTCGCTGATCTTTGTCGCCGACCTCATTCGTGCCATCAGCCAGCCGGTGAGATTCGAGTTCGTGCAGGTCAAGTACTCTCCCGGCGGTCGCGACGGCGAGATTCGCGACGTCCACTATCCGATGCCGTTGAATATCTACGATCAACGGCTGATGGTCATCAAGGACGTGTCGGCTTCGGGTGTGCCGGAGAGCTATCTCGCCGATCAGTTTCTGCAGCACGGCGCCAGCGACGTCAAGTTTGCCGTCCTGATCGACATTCCGGCCGAGCGCAAGACCGATTTCCGGGCCGATTACAGCTGTTTTAGCGCCGAGCGCAAGGGGTTGTTCGTCGGCTACGGTCTCAAACACGAGGGCCAATACGGCAACCTCCCCTATCTGGGTCGAATCGCCGACAAGGCGGGGGGAATCTAGAAAGCTCCCGCCCGGTTGTGAGTGAGGGGAGCGAGCAGGGCAAACAGCTTACGAGGTAGTCAAGTTTTGAATCCGACAATCAGAACTCTCATCGTCTGGATCGCCATCTTCATCGTGGTGATTCTTCTTTGGAATACGTTCCAGGCTGGGAGGGTTAATCGATTCCCCCTGACCTTTACCGACTTCATGGCCGAGGTCGAGGACGGCAGGGTGAAGGAGGTCACCATCCGCGGCCAGGAGCTGTCCGGTGTGTTTGCGGAGGGCGGGCAGTACCAGGAAGGTGACAGTTTCATCACCTATCTTCCCGAATACCCCGATCTTGTCCAGGAGCTGCGCGAGGCCGGCGTCATCATCAAGGCCGAAGAGCCGAGCGAGAATCCCTTGCTGCAGTTCCTCTTCGGCTGGGCACCGTTTCTGCTGATCATCGGACTGTGGATCTTCTTCATGCGTCAGATGCAGTCGGGTGGCAACCGGGCCATGTCGTTTGGCAAGAGCAAGGCAAAGCTGCTCAACACCTCCGGCAAGAAGGTGACGTTCAAGGATGTGGCGGGGGTCGAGGAGGCCAAGGAAGAGCTCTCCGAGATCATCGAGTTCCTCAAAGAGCCACAAAAGTTCCAAAAGCTGGGTGGCAGGATCCCCAAGGGCGTGCTGCTGATGGGACCCCCGGGAACCGGCAAGACGCTGCTGGCGCGCGCCATCGCCGGTGAGGCCGGGGTGCCCTTCTTCTCCATCTCCGGCTCCGACTTTGTCGAGATGTTCGTGGGTGTCGGCGCCAGCCGCGTCCGCGACCTGTTCGAGCAGGGTAAGAAGAACGCCCCCTGCATCATCTTTATCGACGAGATCGACGCCGTCGGCCGTCACCGGGGCGCTGGTCTGGGTGGGGGTCACGACGAGCGCGAACAGACCCTGAACGCCCTGCTGGTGGAGATGGACGGCTTCGAATCCAACGAAGGGGTGATTCTGATCGCCGCCACCAACCGCCCGGATGTTCTCGACCCGGCGCTGCTCAGGCCCGGCCGGTTCGATCGCCGGGTGGTCGTCGACCGGCCCGACATCAATGGTCGCCTGGGCATCCTCGAGGTCCACACCCGTGAGACCCCGCTCGACGACGACGTCGATCTGGAGGTGCTGGCCCGCGGCACCCCCGGCTTTGCGGGCGCCGATCTGGCAAACCTGGTCAACGAGGCCGCCCTGGTCGCCGCCGGCAAGAACCGCGACAAGGTGACCATGGAGGACTTCGAGTTCGCCAAGGACAAGGTCCTGATGGGTGTCGAGCGCAAGACACTGATGCTCACCGACGACGAGAAGCGGGTAACCGCCTACCACGAGGCGGGGCACGCGCTGGTGGCCGCCTTTACCCCGGGTGCCGACCCGCTCCACAAAGTGACGGTCATCCCCCGGGGCCGCGCCCTCGGTGTCACCATGCAGCTGCCGCTCGAGGACAAGTACACGTACAAGAAGAGCTATGTCGAGGGACAGATCTCCATCCTCATGGGTGGGCGGATCGCCGAGGAGCTGACCCAGGAGGACATCACCACCGGTGCCGGTAACGACATCGACCGCGCCACGGATATGGCGCGACGCATGGTCCGCGAGTGGGGAATGTCGAAGCTCGGACCTCTTTCATACGGCAACAATGACGAGCCTGTCTTCCTGGGGCGGGACTTCTCCACCCGGCCCGACTACAGCGAAGACACGGCGATTCGTATCGATCAAGAGGTGGACCGGATAGTCCAGGCGGCCTACGAGCGGGCCAAGTCGATTCTGATCGAGCACCGCCCGGTCCTGGACAAGCTGGCCCACGAGTTGCTCGAGCTCGAGTCCCTCGAGGGCCGACAGGTCTACGAGATCATCCGTGAGATGACGGGCGAGGATCTGGGACCGCCGGCTGACGAGCAAGAACCGGAGCAGGAAGAAAAGGAGCAGCCGGCGGCCGCCCGCGTGGCGGAGGAGCCCGAGCAGCCGGCCCGCGAAGAAGTGGACACCAAGGCGAGTCGACCCCGACCGGCTCCCACCGACCCACTGCCCTCGACGGAGTAGATCGCACCACACCACCCTGGGACGCCTGGCCAGTCGATGCCCTCCACCATCACTACCCCGGCGCCCCGTACTATTTCTTGCTCCGGCGGACGGGAGATCGTCCTCGCCGGGAAACCACTGGTAATGGGGGTGCTCAACCTCACCCCGGACTCCTTTAGCGATGGCGGACTGTGGCTCGATCCCGAACGCGCGGTCGAGCGGGGTCTGCAGATGGTGGGCTCAGGTGCCGATTTGCTCGATCTGGGTGCCGAGTCGACCCGGCCCGGAGGCGGGATCTACGGCGGTGGTGCCGCCCACGTCCCGGTCGAGGAGGAGCTGCGTCGCCTGCTCCCCGTGCTCGAGCGGCTGCGGGGCGAGGTAGAGGTGCCGATCTCGGTCGATACCCGCAAGGGGGAGGTGGCGAGCGCGGCCCTGGCCGCCGGTGCGGATCTGGTCAACGACATCAGCGCCCTGAGCGACCCGGAGCTGGCGCGCGTGGTGGCCGAGAGCGGATGCCCGGTGGTGCTGATGCACAGCCGGGGCGAGTTGGCGGAGATGCAGCGCGCGATTCACTTCGATGACCTGCTGGCGGAGGTGGTCGGTGAGCTCGGCAGTGCCGTCGAGCGGGCCGTCGGCGCCCGCGTCTCACGCCGGCAGATCTTTGTGGATCCCGGCATCGGTTTTGGCAAGACACCGCTGCAGAATCTGCTGCTGCTTCGCCACCTGGACGCACTCCACACCCTCGGCTGCCCGGTGCTGGTGGGCGCCAGCCGCAAGAGCTTTATCGGCCACCTCACCGGCGCTCCCGCCGACGACCGCTTGGGTGGTAGCCTTGCCGCGATCGGTTGGGCGGCAGCCCACGGCGCGGCCATGGTGCGAGTCCACGACGTCGCCGCCACTCGACAGTTTCTGGACGTTTGGGAAGCCATAGATCGAGCCAAAGAGGATCACGAGTGAACGTCACCGACTGGATCCAGTTCATCAGCTGGCGCGATGTCCTCGACGTCGCCCTGGTGTCGGTGGTGATCTACAACCTGCTGCTGCTGATCCGGGGTACCCGCGCAGTGCAGATGTTGCTCGGTCTGCTGTTTATCGGTGCCGCCTACTACCTGGCCGGGGCTGCCGACCTATTGACCCTCCAGCAGCTGCTCGGCAGTTTTCTCTTTGTCCTCCCTTTCGCCATCATCGTTCTGTTTCAACAGGAGATCCGGCGCGCGCTGGCCAGCTTTGGCCGCAACCCGCTTTGGGGGCTGGGCACCCACCAGAAGACCGAAGCGACCATTCACGAGACGGTGCTGGCGGCCACCGCCATGGCGGAGCGTCGGACGGGTGCGCTCATCGTCATCCAGCGGCTCGAGGGACTGCGCAACTACATCGAGAACGGCATCGCCATCGATGCCCTGGTCTCCTACGATCTGCTGATCAATATCTTCAACCCGGAAACGCCGCTACATGACGGGGCCGTCATCATCCAAGAGGATCGCATTGCAGCTGCAGCTTGTTTCCTGCCCCTGACGCTCAACCCCGAGCTGTCGAAGGAGTTCGGAACCCGTCATCGAGCCGCCCTGGGAATCTCCGAGGAGGTCGATGCTTTGGCCGTAGTGGTCTCCGAGGAGACCGGTACCATCTCGGTCGCCATCGATGGCCGGATGATCCGTGACCTGGACTCGAAGAGCCTGCGCAACACCCTCTACCAATACCTGATCACCGACCTGAGCGCCCAACCGGAGAAACAGGTTTGAGCGAAGCGATGAATCGATGGGGCCTGCGACTGCTGGCCGTCACCCTGGCGCTGGTCGCCTGGTTTGCCTTCTCGGTCGAAAAGAGAGAGCTCCAGAGCGAGAAGGTCTTCGAGACCACGGTTCGCTACGAGAACTACCCCGGTCTGGTCATCCTGGAACGGGTCGAGAGTGTCCGCGTCGGTGTGCGGGGCCCGGTCAGCCGGGTGCGCAGCCTCAACCCCCTGCAAATCGATGTCTTTGTCGAGGTGCTCGAGCCCGCCAAGGGTGTCTTCGAGATACCGTTGTCCGCCGAGAATGTCTTTCTGCCCGAAGACCTGGACGTCGTCTCCATCGAGCCCAACGTCATCCCGATCGAGCTCGACCGGCAGATCGATCACCTGTTGGGTGTCAGAGCCCGGCTGGAGGGTGAGGCGGCGGCGGGCGCGGTGGTGACGGATCCCGAGATCCTGCCGCCCATGGTGTTGGTGCGCGGGCCGCAGTCCAGGATCGACGAGGCGGGCGTTTTGACGACGACACCTATCGATCTCACCGGCCATGCCCTGGACTTCGAGACCCAGGCCAGGGTTGTCTCGCCCGATCCGCTGATCAGCGTGGTGCAACCGGCCTTTGTGACCGTCCGTATCCCACTCGAGATTCCGGGTACCGGTAACGGGGAATCGGAAAACCCGCCGCTCGACTGATGGCGCCAGCAGACAAGACCCGCCTCTTCGGCACGGACGGGATTCGTGCCCCGTTTGGCTCTTACCCGTTGGATCGGGCGACGGTGCAGGCTCTCGGATTCCGTCTCGGAGAGCGATTGGCCGGGGAGGCTACCTCCCCCTCGATCGTCCTCGGTGGGGACACCCGCGACAGCACCGAGGAGATCTGTAGCTGGCTGGCCGCAGGGCTCGGACAGGCGGGCGCCGTCGTGCATTATGGTGGTGTGCTGCCGACCCCGGCGATCGCCTATCTGGTGCGGGAGCTGGGGGCCGACGCCGGCATCGCCGTCTCCGCCAGCCACAATCTGCATCCCGACAATGGCATCAAGCTCTTCAGCAGCAAGGGCGGCAAATGGAATGCGGCCGACGAGTCCGAGCTCGAAGCGCTTCTCCATCAACCCACGGCGCTCGACGAGCAACCCAAAACCGAGCTCGTGGTCGGAACCGAGCTGGCCGATCGCTATCTCGCGTCACTGACCGGGCATCGAAGCGAGAGCCGTCCGCTGTCGGGTCTCCGGGTCGCTCTCGATACCGCCAACGGCGCCGCCACCCCGTTTGCGGGCGAGGTCTTTCGACAGCTCGGTGCCGAGGTCACGACGCTGTTCGACCAACCGGACGGCCGCAACATCAACGCCGGGTGCGGCTCCACCCACCCCGAGCAGCTGGCGCAAACGGTCGTCGCCAAGGGCTGCGACCTGGGGATCGCCTTCGACGGCGACGCCGATCGCGCCATATTTGTCGACGAGCGGGGAGAGATCCAGGACGGCGACGCCCTCCTCTATCTCTGGGCTGTGGGTCTGGCCGCAGCGGGCGAGCTCGAGCCGGTCAAGATCGTGGCCACTACCATGAGCAACCTGGGGTTGGAGCTGGCGTTGGAGAGGCATGGCATCGGGATCGTCCGTTGCGGCGTCGGTGACCGCACCGTTGTCGAGACGATGAAGCGAGAAGGGATCCAGCTGGGTGGCGAGCAGTCCGGCCACATCGTCAATGCCGGTCTGACCACCACCGGCGACGGTCTGGTCACCGCGATCGAGGTCAGCACCATCATCAGCAGAGGTGCCCGGCCTTTCTCTGAGCTGCTCGCAGATCTCGAGCGCCTGCCCCAGGTGCTGCAGAACGTCAAGGTCGCCCGCAAGCCGCCGCTGGAGGGTCTTCCCCGGGTGGCAGCCGCCGCCCGCCAGATCGAGGACCGTCTGGGGGATCGAGGTCGACTCCTGCTGCGCTACAGCGGTACCGAGCCGCTGGCGCGGGTCATGATCGAGGGTTCCGAGCTCGCCGAGATCGAAGCCATGGCGGCCGAGCTCATCGGTGTCATCCAGCAAGAATTAGGAGAGGGATAGATATGGCTCATCTTTCCGTAAACGTGGATCATGTGGCGACGCTGCGACAAGCTCGCCAGGCGGATTACCCCGATCCGGTGGAGGCGGCCACCATCGCCGAGCAGGCCGGTGCCTCCGGCATCACCGTCCATCTGCGCAGTGACCGCCGCCACATCCAGGATCAGGATGTGAGGACACTTCGCCAGGTGGTGCATGGCAAGCTCAACCTCGAGATGGCCACCACCGACGAGATGGTCTCCTTTGCCCTCGACTGCAAGCCGGACCAGGTAACCCTGGTGCCCGAGCGACCCGAAGAGGTGACCACCGAGGGTGGTCTCGATCTTCTCGGGCACGGTGACGAGGTCGGAACGGTCGCCAAGCGACTAGCCGACAACGGCATCTCCGTTTCGGTGTTTATCGACCCCGACCCACGACAGATAGAGCGCTTGAGCCAGATCCGCGGCGATCTCACTCTCGGCTTCGAGATCAACACCGACAGCTACTCAACGGCCCGCGGCGCCGGTCGCGATACCGAGCTGGCGAAGATCATCGAGGTAGCGGAGTTGGGGATGGAGAACGGACTTCTCGTCTATGCCGGTCACGGCCTCAACACCGACAACGTCGGCGCGGTGGCCGCTGTCCCTCAGATCGAAGAGCTCAACATCGGCCACGCCATCGTTTCGCGGGCCGTGCTCTTCGGCATGGAGGCCGCCGTGCGCGAAATGCTCACGGCGATGGCGACGTCGTAATCGCGCTGATACCTGCTACCGCTCTATCTCCAGCGACTCCGGCATCGACTCCTCCGGCTCCCGCAGGATGATGGCGGTCTCCGAGATGGGCAAGAGGATTCGGTGCACCTTGTCACCGAAATGGCAATTGACCTCGTAGAACCCGAGCTCGGACATGTGGAGAAGGGTGCCCTTGGACCCCTTCATCCCCAACAACGCATTATGAATCAGAATCTCGGCTGGTAGCTCCATTGGCCCTCACTCCTGGAAAAAGCCTTGTTCGCGATACTCTTTCAGCTTGCGCTGAAGCGTGCGCAGTCCAATCCCCAGGACCTTGGCGGCGTCGGCGCGGCGCCCACCCGTCAGCTGGAGAGTTTCCAAAATAGCCTGCCGCTCGATCTCCGCCATACCGCGTGGGGATCCACTCAGATTCTGGATCGGCCCACCCGAACGGGGTACCTCGACGCCGGCTCGGAAGTCGGCCGGAAGATCCCCGCGATCGATCTCTTCACCGGCGTGAAAGATCACCGTCGACTCGATGAAGTTCCTGAACTCCCGCACGTTGCCCGGCCACGAGTACTGTGAGAGCAGCTCGAGAGCGGCCGGGGTGAGCCGCTTGACGGGTTGGCCGTGCTCCTCGCAAAATTCTCTCAGGAAGTGGTCGGCCAGCAGCGGTATATCTTCCTTCCGTTCCCTCAACGGCGGCACCCGCAGCGTGACCACCTTGAGCCGGTAGTACAGATCCTCGCGAAATCGCTCTTCAGTGACCTCCTTCTCGAGGTCCTTGTTGGTGGCGGCTATCAGCCGGAAATCCACCTCGATGAGCTCGCTCCCCCCCACCCGCATGACCATCCGGTCTTCGAGGACCCGCAGCAGCTTGACCTGCAGCTCGGGATAGAGCTCGCTGATCTCATCCAGGAACAGCGTACCTTTGTGCGCCAGCTCGAACTTCCCGATCTTGCGCGCAACGGCGCCGGTAAAAGCACCCCGCTCGTGGCCAAAGAGCTCGCTTTCTAGGATGTCCGAAGGAATCGCGCCGCAGTTGATGGCCAGGAACCTCTCTTCGGCCCTCGGGCTGGCGCCGTGGATGGCGCGGGCAACCAGCTCTTTGCCGGTACCGCTCTCGCCCACGATGAGCACCGTCGAGCGGGTCGGGGCGACCAGCCGCATCTGCTCGAAGAGCCGCTCCATCTGCGGGGATTTGGCGACGATGTTGTCAAAGCTGTATTGCTTGTCGAGCATCTGCCGCAGAGTCGTGACCTCCTCCTTGAGCTGCCGGTTCTCGAGCAGGTTCATGACCCGCTTGCGAAGCTCGTAGAGATCGACCGGTTTGGTCAGATAGTCGTCCGCCCCGACTCTCATCGCCTGGACCGCCGATTCGATCGAGCCATAGCCGGTGACCAGAATCACCGCCAGGTCCTTCTCCTGCTCCCTCACCGCGCTCAAGAACTCGAGCCCGTCCATCCCCGGCATCTTGAGATCGCAAACCACAAGGCCGGGCTCGTCTTTCTCGTCCAGAAACTCGAGGGCCTTGCGGGCGTCGTCGAAGGTCTCGACCTTTAGACCCGCCTTTTCCAGCGCAATGGCCATCGATTCGCGCGAGCCGGTCTCATCGTCGATAACGAGGATCAGTGGGAGGACGGACATACCGGTGCCATTCTGGCATAGGGGGCCGGGCCGCGACCACCCGTCGGCTCCCGCGCCCGGTCATCACGTAAACTCCTACCGCGCCATGCCGACGGACCTACCATTTGCGGATCCCCCGCAGGCCGGCAGCACCACCATCACCGGCTCGGTCAAGAGGGTCGTCTACTCCAACCCGGAGAACGCCTGGTCGGTGATCCGGCTGGTGGAGCCCGGCCGACCGGAGCCGATCACCGCGGTCGGCAGCCTGCTCGGGGTCCAGCCCGGCGAGGAGCTCCGTCTGACCGGCGAATGGGTCACCGACCGCAAATACGGCCGTCAATTCCGCGTCACCTCGTGCCTGACACTGCAGCCATCGACCCTCGACGGCATCAGGAAGTACCTGGGCTCGGGTCTCATCCCGGGAATCGGCAAGGTCATGGCCGAGCGCCTGGTCGCCCGCTTTGGCCTCGAGACCCTGGAGGTCATAGCCGATCACCCCGGGCGGCTGAGCGAGGTCGAGGGGATCGGAGCGGTCCGCGCCCGCCGGATTCGCGCCGCTTGGCAGGAGCAGGAAGGGCTGCGAGAAGCCCTCATCGCGCTCCAGGCCTTGGGCATCTCCACCCATCACGCCATCAAGATCTACAAGCACTTCGGCCCGGCGGCCGTTGCCGCGGTGAAGCAAAACCCCTTCCGGCTGGCCACCGAGATCTTTGGCATCGGCTTCAAGACTGCCGATCAGATTGCCGCCCGCATCGGCCTCCCCGCGGACTCGCCGGATCGTGTCGCCGCCGGCCTGCTCTACGTCCTGGGTCAGGGGGCCGACAAGGGTCACATCTATCTTCCCCGGACGCTGCTGATCGAGGAGGCCGCAGCTCTGCTCGAGGTCGCGCCCGAGCTGGTCGAGCGCTGCCTGGAGAATACGGCCAAGGGGGGTGGCGTCGTCACCGAGCAGCTCGACCACGAGCAGATCGCGGTCTTCCGCCCCGATCTCCACGCCGCCGAGGTGGGAACCGCACGCCGGCTGCGAGAGCTGCTCGCACACCCCGCATCCCACCCCGAGGTGGATATCGACCGGGCGCTTGCCTGGTTCGAGCAGCGTCACGAGCTGCAGCTGGCCCCCGAGCAGGGTGAGGCCATCCGCCGGGCCCTGACCTCGAAGCTGCTGGTGATCACGGGCGGGCCGGGGACCGGCAAGACGACTCTGGTGCGGGCGGTGGTCCAGATCCTCACTCGCAAGGGGCGCCGGCTGGCACTGGCGGCGCCGACCGGACGCGCCGCCAAGCGGCTTGGTGAAGCCACCGGTGCCGAGGCCATGACCATCCACCGCTTGCTCGAGTTCGATCCCAGGTCGGGGGCCTTTCAAAGACAACGCCAATTCCCGCTCGAGGCCGACACCCTGGTGGTGGACGAGGCCTCGATGCTCGATTGCCAGCTCATCTGGCATCTGCTCGAGGCCATCCCCAACACCTCGGAGGTGGTACTGGTCGGGGATGTGGACCAGCTCCCCTCGGTCGGACCCGGACGGGTGCTGGCCGATCTCATCGACTCCGGGCGGATACCGGTGGTCGAGCTGACCAAGGTCTTCCGCCAGGCGGCACAGAGCTCCATTGTCCGCAATGCCCACCGTGTTCGCCGGGGCGAGCTCCCCGAGCTGGCGCACCAGGACCGGGAATCGGATTTCTTCTTCATCAACCGCAAAGAGCCCGACGAGATCGTCCGCACCCTCGAGCACTTGGTCACCGAGCGCATCCCGGGCAGCTTTGGCTTCGATCCGCGGGCGGAGATCCAGATCCTCACGCCTATGCGCCGTGGCCTACTGGGCACCGAGAATCTCAACCGCATGCTCCAGGAGCTGCTCAACCCCGGCGGTCAACCGGTCGAGGCGGCCCGCGGCAGGCTGCGCACCGGCGACCGGGTGATGCAGATACGCAACAACTACGACCTCGAGGTCTTCAACGGCGACATCGGCCGCATCGCCGGATCGGACAAAGAATCGGGGAGTGTCCAGGTGGATTTCGATCAGCGCCGGGTCGACTACGAGCCCACCGATCTCGACGAGCTGGCGCTGGCCTACGCCTGCTCGGTGCACAAATCCCAGGGCAGCGAATACCCCTGTGTGATCCTTCCGGTCCACACCCAGCACTACATCCTGCTCCAAAGAAATCTGCTCTACACCGCCGTCACCCGCGGCCAGCGACTCGTGGTCCTCGTCGGTGACCCCCGCGCTCTGGCCGTGGCTGTGAGCAACGCCAAACCGCAGGAGCGGTACACGCGCCTGGCGCACCGTCTGACCTCAGGAACCTGAGCCGGCCGACCACCGTGCCGGCCGACTCTTCAAGTCTCCACAGTGAGTCTCCCGATGCTCGCTCCGGGTGCGCGCGGGCGATCCACCGATGCGGTCGGCTGCAGCGCCCGTCGGCGCCCGCAGAGCCGCTTCGCTTCCGGCCCGCGTCCGTCT
>SBFI01000085.1 GCA_006227875.1 Acidobacteriota bacterium | reverse complement strand
TCCGGCGACTCCCCCGGGAAGTGGCGCTCGAGACCGGTCAGCTCCAGATAGACCACCCCTTCGCCGGCATCCTCGATACGGGGTGAGAAGCTCTCGGCGATCTCCAACAGACTCTCCTGAGCCGCCCGCTCGCAGGTCGCGTCCCGGGCGCGGACCGCCAGCTTGGGCAACAGCGCTCGCGCCTGGGGCAGCGACATACCCGCTCGCACCCCCGCCTTGCGGGCTCGTCGGGTGGCGGCGACGACGCGGGCGGCGTTGCTGTTGCCCTGGAAGACGGCCGCCACCTCGTCCTTGAGATCGGGCTCGCTGCGCAGTCGCGCGGCCAAAGGGAAGAGGGGGACAAAGAGAGCGGCGACACGAGTCATCGCTCACCCCGAAGCGGCCGGCCTCCGTGCCGGCCGAATCCCGGCCTCTGTGCCGGCCGAATCCCCAGGCCCTTCTTCGGGGTGGACGGAAAGCCGCAGCGATTCCGTCCGGCTCGTGTGCCGTCCCCGTAGCTTCTCCAGGCGCAGCCGGGCGGAGAGACCGGCCAGCAGCCGCGGCGAGCGGCCGTGACCACTCCACACCGATCGTCCGCGGTCGGCCTTGACCACCGCTGCCGCCGCCGTACCGCTCACCCGGTAGGGGCTCGAGACCAACAGCGCTCCGCGATGGCTTTGGGCCGCCCGGGCCAGACGCAGCCAGGAGGCCTCCACCCCCCGGCCGCCGGCGACCGGGGGGCTGCCCAGCTCGAGGACCACCAGCGGGAAGCCACCGTTGAGCAGCGTCTCGGCGCTGATCAGGGCCTGTTTGAGATGCCGTGGCCGCACCCACAGCAGACGGTCGAGGGTCGCTCCGGCCTCGGCGGCGGCCTGGGGGTCGAGACCGTCACCCAGGTCGACAAGAGCCGCCGCTTCACCACCGAGCGTGGTGGCGGCCAGGGTGGACAGCACGGTGGAGAAGCGACCGCTCGATCGATGACCGATGAGCTCCACCAGATGCCCCCTGGGCAAACCTCCCTCCAGCAGACGATCGAAGGGGACGAGAGCAGTGGACAGCAGGGAGATCGAAGGTGCATCGGTGTGCTCCCGGGCCAGTCCTCGGGCGCTGCCGAGATGCCGCCGCAGATGGTCGGGGAGAGTGGAGCGCAGCGTGGCGACCAGCTCCGGACCGGTGGTGGATGGCTCGGGCGCCGTCGGCGGCAGGAGCTGGAGGGCTGATGAAGCGGCCATCGCTCGTTTCCATCCCCGGACAGCCTCCGGGGAGGGAGAACCTGGCTGGCCGGGTTCTTTTATCTTAGGCGTAAATAAGGCGTAAGTCAAGATAGTGATGAGAGTCCATCCGGGTTACCCCTGCCTTGGGGACGCCCCGGTCCTCTCAGATTTTGGAGGTGTGGACCGGGCCTGCGCTGAGCCCGCGCAGGGCGGTCCGTTGTCTTCAAAGGCTATTGCGGTGCGCGGTCTCAGAGCCCCGCTCGCCAGGGGTAACCCGGACGGACTCTCGGACCATTCGTGGCAACGCCTCCAGATGAAGGATGAGTGGCATCACAGGTGTTTTGGGTGCCTGCGGGAGGACCCGGCGGGGTGGCTCTCCGCAAGCGCATCGTACAAACCACCGAAGTCAACGGACGATCCGGCGCGCAGCGGAGCGAAGGCGCAGGCCACGCCTTGAGATCTTTCTTGGGCCTGTGCCGTCACCCAGACCGGTCCTCCCGCAGGCACACGCGCCACCAGCTGGGCCTTCCATTGGTACACTGAAGGTCCGTGACGAACGCATTGAGAGGGAGAGACGGGTTGCTCCCCAACTGCGGAGTCCTGGTGTTGCTGGGATGCCTCGGGCTCCTGGTCGGGGCGGCATCCCTGGCCCAGGAAGGAGGCACTGCCATGTCCCTTACCCTCACCTCGGCGAGCTTCGAGCCCGGTGGCGACATCCCCACCAAATACACCTGCGAAGGAGAGGACCTCTCACCACCACTGGCCTGGTCCGACCTGCCCGCGGGTACCAAGAGCCTGGCCCTGATCGTGGACGATCCCGATGCGCCCGATCCCGCCGCGCCCAAGATGACATGGGTGCACTGGGTCCTCTACAACCTGCCGCCATCCGCCACCGGACTCAGCGAGGATGTCGGCTCCAGTGGGCTGCCCGAGGGCGCCTTGGAAGGTCTCAACGACTGGAAGCGCACCGGCTATGGCGGTCCCTGCCCGCCCATCGGGCGGCACCGCTACTTCCACAAGCTGTTCGCCCTCGATACCCGGTTGTCTGATCTCGCTCGTCCGACCAAGGCGGAGCTGGAGCAGGCCATGGCGGGGCACGTGCTGGCCCAGACCGAGCTGATCGGGACCTACCAGAAAAAGCAGTAGCCGGTCAGGCCGAGGGCTCGGTCAGCTCGCCGCGCAGATCGCGCTGTGCCAATTGCTTGACCCTGTCGGTCGCGTAGCCCTGACCAAAGAGATAGAGCAGCTTGGTCAGCGCCGCCTCCGGCGTCATGTCGTAGCCGCTGATGGCTCCGGCACGTGCCATGCCGGTGCCGGTGGCGTAGTCGGCGATCGCGACCGAGCCGATGAGACACTGGGTGCAGTCGACGATCACCACCCCCCGGGAATCGGCCTCCCGGAGCGCTTCCACGAACTCCTGATCGTTGACCGGGCCATTGCCGACGCCATAGGCCTGGAGAACGACCCCTTTGAGGGGTGGCTGAAGAAAGTGGCGGACGATCTCCCCGGTGATGCCAGGGAATAGCCACAACACCCCTACTTTCGGGTCCATGTCCTCGTGGACCTCCAGACGCGGCGGCTGCTCGGGGCTGGGCCAGCGGATGAGCTCGCGGTTGAGCTGGATCTGCACCCCCGCCGTCGCCAGCGGTGGCAGGTTGGGCGAGTCGAAAGCGTGGAAGCCGCTGCTGTTGACCTTGGTGGCCCGACAGCCCCGGAAGAGACGGCTGCCGAAGTAGAGCCCAACTTCGGGGATGTGGTGATCAGCGGCGAGCAGCAGCGAGCTAACCAGGTTGTCCTGGGCGTCGTTGCGTGGTTTGCACAGCGGAATCTGGGAGCCGGTCACCAATACCGTCTTGTCGAGCCCCTCCAGCATGAAGGCCAAGGCCGAGGCGGTGTAGGCCATGGTGTCCGTGCCGTGGAGGATGACGAATCCATCGAACTCGTCATAGCGGTCACCGATGGCGCGGGCGATCCGTGCCCAATCGTCCGGGGCCATCATCGCCGAGTCGAGCAGGGGATCCAGCTCGCCGATCTCGTACTCCGGCATCCCCTGCGCCTGGAAGACCGGATTCGCCGACATCAGCTCCCGCAGATAGCCGGGCTCGGGAATCCAGCCGTCTCCCGAGGGCTTCATCCCGATCGTGCCACCACTGTGAACGATGAATACACGCCGTCTACGGCTCATAGCGGGCTAGCCTATCGAATGTGAGCGTCAGGACCTGTGGTGAGGACTCTGTACAGCAGGAAGAAAAAAGGCCGCCCGAGTCTCCTCGGACGGCCGTGTTGATCGAGTACTGGTAAAGATGGCGCCGTCTAGCGACCGTCGGGGTCGTCCTTCTTGTCGTCCTCCTGGGCCATCTCCTGCAGGGCCTCGCCGGCGTCCTCCATCGCTTCGCCGGTCGCCTCGACCCCCTCCATGGCCATCTCCTTAGCCGCTTCGGCACCTTCCTCGACCATCTCGCCGGCGGCCTCGACACCTTCTTCGATCGCCTCGCCAGCCTCGCCCGCCATCTCGCCGGCGGTCTCGATGCCTTCGGCGACGGCTTCGCCCGTGGCCTCGGCCGCATCCCTGACCGCATCGGCGGCCTCTTCGGACGCCTCCTCCGCTTTCTTGCAGCCGCCCAGCGGCAGGGTGACGATAGCCAGGACCGCCACCATCAACGTGAGCAGAAAGAACCTGTTACGCATAGTCGAACACCTCCTTTTGCCAATTTGTTGAGTGGGCCTCGGATAAAAGGCCCCATCCCCCCTACTGGTTCCTTCGTAGGCCGTCAATATACCAGAACCCGGAAATGTCAATCACAGTGGTGAGGTGGCGGGGGATACCTCACGGGGCCAGGGCAGGCGGCAGCTATAATCACCGCTGTTCGAATTCCTGCTGGGAGGATGCAATGGAACGGCCAATCAACCGAGTTGTCGACCTGACGGACCCAAAGGCTCAACAAGTTGTCAACATGGATCTCGAAGCGGC
>SBFI01000011.1 GCA_006227875.1 Acidobacteriota bacterium | reverse complement strand
CGCTGTTCTCCACCGGCGCACCGGAGATCGCCTGCGATGTAAATAGAGCCGCTAGCTCCTTGACCGGCATCTCCTCCCGAACCTTGATCACCTCCGGGTTCATGATGTCTTTTGCGGTCAGATTTCTCATCATGTCGAGGCTCCTTCACAGCTATACTTCTTAGGCTACCAAACGCTGATCTTTCGCGATAAGGTAGCTTGCCGGTTTCCTCTGGAGGGGCTCACACACCACAACGTGCATCCCGGGAGCATTGCTGAATGGCGAACGAGATCCAGGACACCTCACGCCGCCGGTTCCTGAACTGGTTCCTCGGAACTTCATCAGGGGCTTTGCTGGTTTCGATCTTCTACCCCGTGCTGAGATTCATCAGCCCGCCGGAGGTACCGGAGGCGAGTACCAACCAGGTCGAAGCCGGGGCAACCAATGATCCCGAACTGCTGGAGAACGGCTACAAGATCATCCGCTTTGGTGTCGAGCCGGTAATCCTTGTGCGCGTCGCCGACGGCGATTTTCGTGCGTTTGCCGGCACCTGCACCCACCTCGACTGCATTGTGGAGTTTCAGAAGGACGAGAAGCGGCTCTGGTGCAATTGTCACAACGGCGAGTACAACCTCCATGGGCAACAAGTCGCTGGACCCCCACCCAAGCCGCTGGAGCCGTTTCAGGTGGATCTGGTTTACAAAGGCGCTGGGGAGCCCCAGTCCATAGTGGTATCGAGGGCTTGAGAATGGACTACATCGACAAGGCCCGCAGCTGGCTTGATGCTCGGCTTCCTGTCACCGAGGCGAGGGATTTCGCCGCCAAGAAGACGGTGCCGGTGCACCGGTACACGGTCTTCTACTACCTGGGTGGCATGACCCTGTTCTTCTTCATCGTGCAAGTGACCACCGGCATTCTCCTCATGCTCTATTACCGCCCCTCTGCCGAAGAGGCATTCGAGTCCGTGGAGTTCCTCATGACCACGGTTCCCTTCGGCTGGTTGATCCGCTCGATCCACTCCTGGTCGGCCAATTTGATGGTCTTCTTTGCCTTTGTGCACCTGGCCACCGTCTATTTCACCAAGGCCTACCGCAGGCCGCGGGAGGTCACTTGGATTACGGGGTGCCTGCTGCTCTTTCTTGCCCTGGGGTTCGGCTTTTCCGGCTACCTGCTGCCGTGGAACCAGTTGGCCTTCTTTGCCACTAAGGTTGGAACCGACATCGCCGGAGCGGTGCCATTGGTAGGTGAATGGACCTTGCGGTTTCTGCGCGGGGGTGAGCGCGTCACCGGTGGAACGCTCTCCCGTTTCTATGGTTGGCATGTCGCCATCCTCCCAGCGGTAACGGCAGTCCTGCTCGGTGCTCACCTCCTGTTGGTTCAGATTCAAGGAATGAGCGTGCCGCCCAAGCAGGAAGCGGAAGCGTCTCGCAGACGGCCGATGAAGTTTTTTCCCAACTTTGCCCTGCGGGACCTGTTCGGCTGGGTGCTTGCCCTGGGTGTGTTGGCTGCCATCGCCGCTCTGTTTCCCTGGGAGTTGGGAGAGAAAGCGGATCCGTTTGCTCCCGCCTTCAAGGACATCAGGCCGGAGTGGTATTTCATGTTCATGTTCGAGACGCTGAAACTCGTCCCCGGTGGTGAGATCTTCGGTATCGAGTACGAAGCTATCCCGATTCTGCTCTTTTCGTTGGCCGGCCTGCTCCTAATGCTGGTTCCCTTCCTCGACCGCAAAGTGAATCGCACCGGCGACAGCCCCCTGTTCACGTGGATCGGAGTGCTTGCTGTCGTCTACATCGTGGGTATGACCGCCTGGGGCTATCGATCGCTGGTCCCGGTGTACATAGTTTTGCTTACCGGGGTCGTCACTGCTGTACTGGGATATGGAACACGAAGGGCCCCAAGGAGTGAAGGCAAGTGAGACATCTTTACATCGTTGCGGTGATCTTTGCCGCCACTGCGGCCTTTGCACCAGCGTCTGTTGCCCAGAAGACATCTTGCGTCGCCTGCCACACCGACGATGATTTCTTCTCCGCAGAGCTCTTAGCCATTGCTCAAGGCTTCGAGCAGGACGTTCACGCCGAGGTCGGCCTTTCCTGTCACGACTGTCACGGAGGTAATCCGGACCCATTGATCGCGGACGACATGGGGGCCGCAATGGACGAGGCCCACAGTGAGAATCCATACCGCGGTGTTCCCGAAAAGAACGAGATGCCCGGCTTCTGCGGGACTTGCCACTCCGATCTGACCTACATGAGGCGGTTCAAGCCTGCCGCACGAGTGGATCAGGAACAGGAGTACTGGACCAGCCAGCACGGGCTGGCTCTAGCGCAGGGCGATCTCAATGTGGCTACGTGTACGGAATGCCACGGAACCCACGGCATCCGGCGAGCAGATGATCCCGATTCCGCGGTGTATCCCACCCAGGTCGCCGAGACCTGCCGAACCTGCCATGGCGACCCCGAGAAAATGAGCGGCTACAAGCTCCCCGATGGTCGGCCGCTTCCGGTGGATCAGTTTGCCCGCTGGCAGCAAAGTGTCCACGCAAAGGCGATGTTCGAGAAGGAAGACCTCACAGCTCCGACCTGCAACGACTGTCACGGTAATCACGGTGCGATGCCTCCGGGCCTCGACTCCGTGGCCTTTGTCTGCGGTCAGTGTCATGGTCGGGAGGCGGATATTTTCCGCCAGAGCCCCAAGAATCTTAGCTTCGAAGCTCACAACGAATATCTGGCCGAAGCCGGTGCCGAGGGCTGCGCTGCCTGCCACGACGAATCGGAGCCACAGGCTCAGCTGACCGGCGTACGGTCTTTCGGCGAGTGCGCAGCGTGCCACGGGAACCATGGAGTGGTGCGGCCGACGGTCGCGCTTCTCTCACCGCTGCCGCCGACCCCGTGTCATTTCTGCCACGAAGGCAGCAACTCGCTCGATTTCGAGGATGAAGAACCTGAAAAGAGTCGCCAGAGCTATCTCGAAGAACGGGACCGGCTGCTGGCGGCAGCCGAGGCTGAGGGTATCGAAGGCGAAGCCCTCTTCAACTGGCTTGTCGATCAGTCCCTTGTCCTCCACACCCATACACTTACATCGGGAGCTGATGAGGACACACCGGCTCTGCGGCCGGAGTTCGACCGCTTCTTCACCAAGTTTCGACTCGGCAAGACCTACTACACCTACGAAGATCCGGCAACGGGTGAGCTGGCTCAGGCAGGTGTGATTCGCTGCGAGAATTGCCATGCCACAGAACCCGTTTTGGCCGACGAGCCCGTGGGTGCCCGAACCGCGGAAGAGATCCTGCGACTCATGCAAGAGCTGACCTCCGCCACGGCCAGAGCAGAGAGGATCCAGCTCAGGGCCAGGCGAGGCGGAGTGGAGACACGAGACGCGGTCCTCGCCATCGACCAAGCAGTGGATGCCCAGATCGGCCTCGAGGTGCTGGTGCATGGCTTCTCCGTCGAAGAAGATGGACCTGTTGTCGAGCAGCGCCGCGAGGGTCTCGATTACGCCGCGGCAGCGCTCGCGGCCGGCCGGGAGGCCCTCGAGCAGCTCGCCTTTCGTCGCCGCGGGCTGGCGGTCTCCCTGATTATCATCCTTGCGGTTCTCGTCGGTTTGGCACTGAAGATCCGGGAGATCTCGGCCCGCCAGGACCGCGCCGCACTACCCGACACCTCCCAACCGAGATGACCTACCTGATCGGGTAGTTTCGGGCACTGCCTTTGGGTTCGGCCCGGACTACCCATCAGGCGGTGGCAATAGCTCGCCGCAGCGGGCAAGCTTTGGGTGGGAACATACCCCAGAGCCTTGTGCTTCGGGGTAGACACAACCTGGCTCCACCGAGACGGAACTACCCCGCCTCTGTCTTGGTGGAGCCGCCACTTATCCACCAGGGGCCACATCCGCATGCGCAACTTCTGCCACATCCAGAGTTGTCCTCCACTCGTCCGGATAGCCGTTTTCTCGGCGCTTGCCCTTCTCATCCCTTTGACCGCCAGCACCCAGGAGAACGAGGACTGCCTCATGTGTCATGAGGACCCCGATCTCACCGGAACTCGCGATGGACTCGAGATTTCGGTCCACGTCGACCCCGAGGTCTTCTCCGCGTCGATTCACGCCGACGTCGACTGCATCATGTGTCATATGGATCTCGAGGGCACCGATTTCCACGACGAGGAAGTAGAGCCGGTCGACTGCAGCATGTGCCACGACAGAGAAGCC
>SBFI01000357.1 GCA_006227875.1 Acidobacteriota bacterium | reverse complement strand
TTTGTCCTCGCCTCCATTCTGCTGGTGGGCAACACCCTGATGGAGAAACCGGTCGAGTCCCTCCTCGGCCTGGGCTTTCTGGCCCTGGGTCTGCCCGCTTACTTCTGGTGGCGTAGGAGCTCGCCGACACCATGAGAGACCGATCAGACTTTTGCAAGGTCTCTAGGTGTAGAATCCTTAAATAGCCAGACAGCAAGTGGATGTGTCGCAGGGCTGCAGAGCCCTCGGGGGGTCCGCATGATCGGGCAGACCATCTCCCACTACAAGATTCTCGCCGAGCTGGGCGGCGGTGGTATGGGCGTCGTCTACAAGGCCGAGGACACCGATCTCGGCCGGCAGGTGGCGCTCAAGTTCCTTCCCGACGAGATCGCCGACGACGAGCAAGCGCTGGAGCGCTTCTTGCGCGAGGCGCGGGCGGCGGCGGCCTTGAACCACCCACACATCTGCACCATCCACGAGATCGGCCGCCATGGCAAGACGCCCTTCATCGTCATGGAGCTCCTCCAGGGCAAGACCATGAAGCAGACCATCGGCCAGCAGCCGATGGCCATTGAAGAGGTGCTCCGGCTGGGCACCCAGGTAGCCGAGGCGCTTGCCGCGGCACACGCCAAAGGGATCGTCCATCGCGACATCAAGCCGGCCAACATCTTTGTCACCCACGACGGGCACGCCAAGGTCCTCGACTTCGGACTCGCCAAACAAGCGCCGGCCGCCCATGGCGAAGACGCGGCGCAGCTGACCACCGATCCGACCCAAAAGGCCGATCTCACCAGTCCCGGCTCGGCGGTGGGTACGGTGGTCTACATGAGCCCCGAGCAGGCGCTGGCAAAAGAAGTCGATGCCCGCACCGATGTGTTCTCGCTCGGTGTCGTGCTCTACGAGATGGTCACCGGTGCGCAGGCCTTTGGCGGTTCGAGCACCGCGGCGATCTTCGACCGCATCCTGCATGGAACACCTACGGCGGTCGTCCGCCTCAACCCGCAGGTTCCGATCGAGCTCGAACAGGTGATCAACAAAGCGCTGGAGAAGGACCGAAATCTGCGCTATCAGACGGCGAGCGACCTGGCCGCGGATCTGCGACGGCTGCAGCGCGACACCCAGTCGGGTCCATCGGTCAGCGTGGCGGCGGCGCCACCCATCGCACCCGAATCGGCGGCGGCCGCTCCAACGACCGCACCGTCGACGCCTCCCGCATCGGTGGCTGCGCCCGCAACCACCGAGTCCGGCTCGACTTCGAGCTCCAAGATCGAGGCCATCGACCGGGCGGGGGCCCGCCACTGGAAGGGACTCCTGGCCGCCGTTCTGGTGCTGGGGATTCTCGGTGCGGCTGCCACTTGGTGGATGAGTCGAGGGCCGGTGCTGACGGAGGAGGATTACCTGGTTCTGAGCGATTTCGTGAACACCACCGGCGACGAGGTCTTCGACGGGGCGCTCGGCCAGGCACTGGCGGTCAAGCTCGAGGAGTCACCCTACTTAAACGTCTTTCCGGAGGAGCGTGTCCGAGAGACCCTGGAGCGCATGCAGCGCTCACCCGACGAGCGGATCACCCGTGCGGTCGGTCGCGAGATCTGCCAACGGCGTGGGATCAAGGCCATGGTGACCGGCGAGATCAGCTCGCTAGGTGGCAGCTATGTGGTGAACCTCAACGCGGTCGACTGCCAGACGGGAGATGCCTTGGCCCGCGAGCAGGTCACCGCCGAGAGCAACGCGGCGGTGCTGCCGGCCCTGGGGAAGGCGGTCACGCGGATGCGCCGCGAGCTGGGTGAGTCGCTGGCCTCGATCGAGCAGTACGACGCCCCGATCGAGGAGGCCACCACCAGCTCGCTGGAGGCGCTCAAGGCCTTCAGCATGGGCGACCGCGAGCGGGCACGCGGAGGAGACGAGGCAGCGGTTCCGTTCTTCGAACGAGCCGTCGAGTTGGATCCCAACTTTGCCTCCGCCCATGCCACTCTCGCCACCGCCCTCGACAACATCGGCGGCCAGCGCGAGAGGGTCAAAGAGCATCGCCAGCGTGCCTTCGAGCTGCGTGATCGGGTGAGCGAGCTGGAGCGGTTCTACATCGAGGCCCACTACCATGGGGACATCATCGGGGATATCGGCAATCAGTTCTTTACTTACGCGACGTCCACCGAGATCTACACCCGTGACTGGACGCCGTTCAACAACCTCGCCGTGCAGTACCAGGTGATGGGTCAGTACGACAAGGCCGTCGAGCATGCCGGACGAGCTCTCGAGCTCATGCCCGACCACGTCTTCCCCTACCTCAATCTCGCCGCCTGTTTCTTCGCACTAGGGCGGGTCGACGAGGCCAGGGCCATCGTCGAGCGCGGCGTTGAACAGGGGTTCGATTACGATTTTATTCATCTCGGGCTCTGGTACATCGCTCGCTTCGAGGGTGACGAGGCAGCCATGAAGGAGCATGAGACCTGGGTCACCGGCCGCGTGGGTGAGGGTCGATTCCGGATGATGCAGGGCCGGGCGGCCGCCCAGAGCGGCAAGCGACGCGAAGCCCTGGCGCTCTTCGAGCGGGCGGCGGCAGCGGATCGTCGCGATGGGCTGGCGGGGCTAGTGGCCACCGACCTGGCCGACGCGGCCCACATGGAGGCGTGGATGGGCAACGCCAACGAGGCACTAAGGTTGACCGCTGACGCTCTCGCGGCCGGCTGGTCTCGGGAGGCAGCCGCGAACTCGGTCCTAGCGTTGGCTCGTGCCGGAGACGTCGAGCGGGCCGAGGCTATGTTCGAGGAGTGGGCGAAGCTCGCTCCGGCGACGCATCAGCTTTTCAGGGAGTGGTGGTCACCATGGATCCGGGCCGAATTCGCCCTCGCCAAGGGCGACCCCGAGCTGGCTCTCGAGCTCCTCGAAAGCACCCGACCCTATGAGTTCAGCGACCTCCATCCGATCGAGCTCCGCGCCCGCGCCTATCTGGCGAAAGGGAAAGGTCTAAAGGCAGCAGCGGAATTCGAGCGCGTTATCGCGGCGCGCACGATCAATTCCGTCCACCCGATTCACGCCGCGGCCATTCTGGGAAAAGCGCGCGGCCACGCTCTGGCCGACGACACCGACGCCGCCCGCGCCGCCTATAACGACTTCCTCGCCCTCTGGCGCGACGCCGACCCGGACATCCCGCTACTACAGCAGGCGCGAGCCGAGCTCGACGCTCTCTGAAGCGGCACTTCTGGAAACAAATCGGCGGGCGGTGATCGATGTCGCCGCCCGCCGAACTCCCCCCGTTAGCTGCTGCAAACGCGTAGTGCGCTAGTACTCCACCCCCAGTCGCAACATGATGCGCCTTGGCAGGACCCACCAACTCGGGGTTAATTTGCCATTGGCGTCAGGCACGAGTGCCTCACTGCCACCGCCGTTGAACTCGTCATAGGCATCGTCGTTGAGCAGATTGAAGATCTGAATATCGGTCTTCAGTATTCCATCGCGGGGAATGGGAATCGGTGAGCGCATCACCCTGGTAATAAGCGTCGAACGTGCCTTTGAACTTGTTGGTACCAGACTTAGTGACAACGTTGAAGGCTGCGCCAAGCATGTTGCCGAATTCCGCACGTGCTCCGACACCCAGGACCTGAATCTCTTCGATCATGGCCGGGTTGGTGTAGACCCAGGCAGTGCCGGTCTCCGGAGCGCTCGCCTCAAGCCCGTCTACATGCCAGGCGTTCGATTACATGTTGGAGCCGAAGGCGATCGAGCGATCGCTGCCTTCGCTCGAAGTGGAGACACCCGGTGAAACATCAATCATGTCGTAGAAGTTGCGGTTGGTCGGCAGGTCCTTGATGAACTCCGCCGTAAAGCTGTTCCCCGACGCCGAAGCAGTCATGTCGACCAGCGGCGCTTCGCTGGTAACGGTCACCGTCTCCAGCAGCTCGGCATAGAGATAGAAGTTGGCGGTGGCGGTGGCGTTGATCCCGACCCGGATGTTCTCGAGGGCCTCGGTCTGGAAACCCTCCAGCACGGCCACCAGGTTGTAGTCGCCAGGCGGCAAAGCGGTGATACGGAAGCCGCCGTTCTCACCGCTGATGGCTGTACGGGCTCCGCCCGGCAGGTTTTCACCACTGACCGTAATGGTGACCCCGGGGATAGGCACGCCGTCGGGATCGGTGACGTTGCCCCGGATCCGACCGGTGGTCTGGGCCAGGGCCGGTAGACTGAGGGCCAGACAGAGAGCTGCGACTGATAGCAC
>SBFI01000319.1 GCA_006227875.1 Acidobacteriota bacterium | reverse complement strand
CTTGACATAGCCCGCCCGGGTGACGGTGATCACCATGTCCTCGTCCGCGATCATGTCCTCGATCGTGATGTCCAGGCTCTCGGGAATGATCTCTGTCCGCCGCGGGTCACCGTAGGCCTTCTTGATCGCCTCGAGCTCCTTGCGAATCTCTTCCAACACCAGGTCGTCCGACGCCAGGATCGCCCGCAACTGCTCGATCAGCTCCATCAGCTCCCGGTACTCTTCGACCACCTTCTCCCTCTCCAGGCCGGTGAGCTTTTGCAGCCGCATGTCGAGGATCGCCTGCGCCTGGGCTCGGCTGAGCGCAAAACCGGCCATCAACCGCTCGCGCGCATCCGCCGGCGTGTGGCTGGATCGAATGGTGGCGATCACCTCGTCCAGGTTGTCGAGCGCCTTGAGAATGCCCTCCAGGATGTGGGCGCGCTCTTCGGCCTTGCGCAGATCGAATCGCGTCCGCCGGATGACCACTCTCTTTCGATGGTTGAGAAAATGCTGCAGGAGCTCTTTGAGGTTCAGCACCTGCGGCTGGTTGTCGACGATCGCCAGCAGGATGATGCCAAAGGTGCTCTGCATCGGTGTCAGCTTGTAGAGCTGGTTGAGCAGCACCTCCGGCACCTCTCCCCGCTTCACATCGATGACGATCCTGATCCCGTCTCGATCGGATTCGTCCCGCAGATCGCTGATTCCCTCCACCTTCTTCTCGCGCACCAGGCTGGCGATCCGCTCCAGCAGCTTTGCCTTGTTCACCTGATAGGGGATCTCGGTGACGATGATCGACTGCCGGTCGCCGCGCGGCTGACTCTCGATCGCCGCCCGCGCCCGCATCTGCACGCTGCCCCGGCCGCTGAAATAAGCCGACCGAATGCCCTCGAGGCCATGGATGAACCCGCGGGTCGGAAAGTCCGGACCCGGAATCACCCGGATGAGGTCCTCGACCGATGCCTCCGGGTTGTCGATGAGGACAATGAGCCCGTCCACCACCTCGCCCAGGTTGTGAGGCGGGACATTCGTCGCCATGCCGACGGCTATACCGGAGCCGCCGTTGATCAGTAGATTTGGGACTTTCGCCGGCAGCACCGTCGGCTCCTGGAGCGAGTCGTCGTAGTTCGCCTCCCAGTCGACGGTCTCCTTGTCGATGTCCTCTTTGAGCATCTCCTCGGCCAGCTTGGTCAGCCGCACCTCGGTGTAGCGCATCGCCGCCGCGGTGTCGCCGTCGATCGACCCGAAGTTCCCCTGACCGTCCACCAGCGGATAGCGCATGGAGAAGTCCTGTGCCATGACCGTGTCGTAGATTGCCGCGTCGCCGTGCGGGTGGTACTTACCCATGACGTCACCCACGATGCGGGCCGACTTCTTGTAGGGCTTGCCGGAGGTGTTGCCGCTCTCCCACATGCCGTAGAGCACGCGTCTGTGGACCGGCTTCAGCCCGTCGCGAACATCGGGCAGGGCTCGCCCGATGATGACGCTCATGGCGTAATCGATGTAGCTGCGCTTCATCTCCTCTTCGATATCGACGGCTGTCGAATTGTCGAAGGGGAGAACTCGTTCGTGTTCGCTCATGTTTCCTCGGTCGTGTCTGGTTGGCCTCGGCCGTCCGCCGATGTGCCTCTCGTGCCGCTAGACGTCCAGGTTCTTGACGTTCAGCGCGTTCTCCTCGATGAACTCCCGCCGCGGCTCCACCTTGTCGCCCATCAACACGGTGAAGATCTCGTCGGCCCCCACCTCGTCCTCGATGCGGACCTTGAGCAGCCGCCGCTTTTCCGGGTCCATCGTCGTCTCCCACAGCTGCCCGGCGTTCATCTCGCCCAAGCCCTTGTAGCGCTGCACCCCGAGACCCTTGCGGGCGCCGGCATAAAGGGTCTCGAGCGTTTCGTCCAGCGACTCGAAGCTGTTCTTGTCCTCCCCATCCCTGGCGAGAGAGAAGACGCTGGCCTGGAGAGCTTCCAGACCCTGTTTGTTGCGAGCCATGGCCCGGTACTCGGCGGTCGAGACTAGGTCCCAGTCGAGCCTCACCCGTCTCTCGACGCCGTCCCGACGGCTGACAAAACTGATGACGCCGCTGCCGTGCTCCTCGTCGTGACTCACCTCGACGGCATGAAAGCCCGAGGCTTCGATGATCTCGGCGATCTCCTTGACCTTCTCCTGGTCGGACAACGACTTCTTGTCCTTTAAGCTGTGGACCAGCGCCACCCGCAGCGCATCCTCCGGATAGCCCCTTGCCGCGAGCCTGTCGAGGTTGCGCCGAAACTCCGCCACCTTGTTGAGGAAGCTCGCCAGCCGCGGCCCCTTGAGCTTCTTGTGCCCGCCGTTGACCCCCATCTCCAACACCCAAGAATCCTGGATCCGCTCCACCAGAAAGGCGTGATACTCGCCGTCGTCCTTGAGATACGTCTCGCGCCGCCCCTCGCTGATCTTGTAGAGCGGCGGCTGCGCGATGTAGAGATAGCCGCGACGGATGATCTCCTCCATCTGGCGGTAGAAGAAGGTGAGAATCAGGGTGCGAATATGACTGCCGTCGACATCCGCATCGCACATGATGATGAGCTTGTGGTAGCGCAGCTTCGAGACATCGAAGTCCTCCCGGCCGATCCCCGTGCCCAGGGCCGAGATCATCGTCTTGATCTCCTCGGAGGTCAGCATCTTGTCGAAGCGGGCCTTCTCCACATTGAGGATCTTTCCCTTGAGCGGCAAGACCGCCTGAAATCTTCGGTCTCGTCCCTGTTTGGCGGTACCGCCCGCCGACTCGCCCTCCACCAGAAACAGCTCGGCAAACTTCGGGTTGCGCTCGCTGCAGTCGGCCAGCTTGCCCGGCAGGTTGGAGGCATCCAGCGCCCCCTTTCTGCGCGTCAACTCCCGGGCCTTGCGTGCCGCCTCCCGGGCCCGCGCTGCTTCCACCGATTTTTCGATGATGCGCTTGGCGATCCGCGGGTTCTCTTCCAGGAAGGTGCCCAGCCGCTCGTTGAGCACCTGCTCGACCCAGCCCTTGACCTCGGAGGAGACCAGTTTGTCCTTGGTCTGGCTGGAGAATTTCGGATCCTTGATCTTGACCGAGACGACGGCGGTCAGTCCCTCGCGCACATCGTCGCCGGTGAGGTTTTCCTTGAGGTTCTTCGACAGGCCGCTGGTGTTCGCGTAGGCGTTGATCGTCCTGGTAAGGGCCGACTTGAATCCCACCAGGTGAGTGCCGCCGTCTCGGTTGTTGATGGTGTTGGTAAAGCAGTAGATCTGCTCCTGGTAGCCGTCGTTCCACTGCAACGCGATCTCCACCGTCTCTTCGCCGGAGCCGTCGTCGCGCGCCTCCTCGAGGTGGATGGGTTTCTTGTGCAGCGCCGTCTTGTTCCGATTGAGGTGCTCGACAAAGCTCTGGATGCCGCCGGCGTAAGAGAACTCGACCTTTTTGTCGCTGCGCTCGTCCAGCAATTGGATCCGCACTCCCCGGTTGAGGAATGCGAGCTCCCGCAGGCGCTGCGACAGCGTCTCGTAGTTGAACTCGAGCATGCTAAAGGTCTGGCCGTCAGGGTAGAAGCGAACCTTGGTACCGGACTTCTTGGTCTTGCCGATCTCCTTGACGGGCTCATCGGCCCGGCCGCGCTGAAAGCTCTGGTACCAGACCTTGCCGTCACGTTTGATCTCCAGCTCCAGGTTCTCCGACAGGGCATTGACAACCGACACACCGACACCGTGGAGCCCGCCGGATACCTTGTAGGAATTGTTGTCGAACTTTCCGCCCGAGTGGAGCTCCGTCATGATCACCTCGGCCGCCGATCTGCCCTCCCCCTTGTGGATATCCACCGGGATACCACGGCCGTCGTCCTCGACGGTGACCGAGTTGTCGCTGTGGATGGTGACGCTGATCTTGTCGCAGTGCCCGGCCTGGGCCTCGTCGATCGAGTTGTCGACGAGCTCGAACACCATGTGGTGGAGCCCCGAGCCGTCATCGGTATCGCCGATGTACATACCCGGTCGCTTGCGTACCGCCTCCAAGCCCTTGAGGACCTTGATGCTGGCGGCGGTGTAATCTCGTTCAGGGGTAGCCAACTTTCTACCTCCCTTTCTCGCTCTGTGTACCGCTGAGATCCCGGCTTGCGCAGCCGGGCGCGGGCCGTTTCCGGCTCTTCTCCTGGCCCTCTTTCCAGTCTCCAACTCGTGGTTGCCAGGTGAGCCGTTTTGCTGCCCAAACCCTATCATGGCCGGGTTCAAAAATCAAACTGTAAGTCTTTATTTATCAGACACTTGCGTCGATGTTTCCGACCCGTGGGTCGATCCCTGCGCGGGGCCCACTTTTCCGCCCTCTACCGCCCATCGGGTGGCCCCTTCAATGCCCTCCCAGACCACCGGTCGATTGGAGCTGACAAAGACTTGGGGCCCCCCGGCGACCAGCGGCCAGAGCGCCTCGAGGCGCCCCCGATCGAGCTCGGCATCAGCGTCGTCCAGCAGGTAGACAGGGGACCGTCCGGCTTCCTCCAGCAGCCTGCCGCGAGCGATGGTCAGCAGCACACCAACCAGCTTCCGCTCTCCCGCCGAGGCCACCCGCCGGGCCGGCCGCTCCCCCCACAGAACCTCGAGCTCGTCCCGGTGGGGGCCCAGAAGCGGCCTCTTCTCCTCTCGCTCCCGCGCACCCACGGCAGCCAGGCGCGCCAACACATGTTCGGCACCACCCTCGGCTGCGATCGACGGTCGATAGCGCAGGTCGATCACCGGCAGCGCTTCCCCGGTCTCGGTCAACGTCCGGCCGAGCGCTACCCGCAGACGCGCGACGTACTGTTGCCTCAGGCTCACCAGCTCGCTTATGGCCTCCGCCAACACTTCGTTCCAGGGCGCCAATCCCCGGCCACCGCGACTCAGAAGCTCTCTCTTCTGGCCCAGCGCGCGACGGTGGCGCGCCAGGACCCCCAGGGCCGCCGGTTTGAGCCCCACGACCCCCTGGTCGAGGAAACGCCGTCTGTGGGCCGGCTGTCCCGACAGCACTTCGTGGTCGGCCGCCGTCCAGCTGACCACCGGCTGTACCCCGAGGTGGCTTGCCAGGGTCGTGCTCGAACCGTTGACCGCGCGATGGCGTCCGCCCGGCTCCCAACCCACCTCGAGACTCGTCCGCTCGGTGTTTTCGAACTCTCCGCGCAGGTGAAAGCTCTCCTCACCCCAGCGGACACAGTCCTCGGGTTGTGAGGTGCGAAAGCTCCTGGTGGTCGCCAGCAGGTAGATCGCCTCGAGCAGGCTGGTCTTACCGGTACCGTTGGCGCCGAGGAGCAGGTGACATCCCGCTCCCGGATGCCAATCTGTATCGGTCAGATTCCGAAACGAACGACAGGAGAGCTGCGCCAGCAACGGCTGTTCGCTTCTTGGGGCGGGCTGGCCCGGTGACGGTCAGATGCGCATCACGCAGAGGTACCGCTCGTCCCCTCCGTCTACCGGCAAACCGATGCACTGTGTGTTTTCATCTTTGAGCGCCAGGTGGACCTTCTCGGTCTCCACCGCCGCCAGAAACTGATGCATATAGTCCGGGTTGAGCCCTAGACGAATCTCGCGACCGGCGTACTCGCAGGTTACCTCCTCGACCGCCTCCCCCAGATCCGGATTGGCTGCCGAGATGGTCAAGCGGCCCGTCTCGAACTGGAATCTCACCGCCCGCGCGCGATCCCCGGTCAGCAGCGCCACCCGCTGGATGGCTTCACCCAAATGCTTGCGATCGAAGATAGCCTTCTTGTCGTTGTCCTTGGCGATGACCCGCTCGTAATCCGGGAACGTGCCTTCCAGGATGCGGCAGATCAACTCTCGATGGCCGATCTCGAACGACAGGTGGTGCTCGCTGCGGCGAAAACTCACATCTCCATCACCCTCGAACCTGAGGAGCTCCTGGAGCGCCTTCCGCGGCACCAGTACCCCGTCGCCGTCCTTGCCCGACTCCAGCGCGTTCTCTACCAGGGCGAGCCTGTGCCCGTCGGTTGCCACCAGCTCCATCGCCCCCTCTTTGAGCTTCATCAGCGCCCCGTTGAGCTGGAACCTGGACTCTTCGGTCGAGACGGCGAAGATCACCTTGCCGATCATTCGCTTGATCAGAGAAAACGGTATGGCCGTTGCCGCTTCGGCCTTGACATCGGGCAGGGTCGGAAAATCCTCCGGCGACAGTCCGTTTATCTTGAAGCGAGACTTGCCGGCAACAATGCTCAGCCTCTTCTCGTCTTCGAGCACGAGCTCGACCTCGTCACCCACCACGGCACGGATGATCTCGAGGAACTTTCTTGCCTGGACCGCAATACCCCCACTCCCCTTCACCTCGGCGCCGCACCAGGATGTCAACGACACATCGAGATCGGTGGCGGCCAGATGGACCTTGTCGTCTTCACCCCGCAGAAGAATGTGTGAGAGGACTGGAATTGTCGTCCGTCGCTCCACGATGCCCTGCATGGGTGCAAGCTCATTGAGGAATTCGGAGCGCTTAACGCTAATTTCCATATGGGTCTCCTCCGACTAGAAGAATTGAGGATATCTCATAATAGTAGTCGTCGTAAGGGCAGCGGAAAAGTCGCAAATCTCCGGCAACGGCATCCCGCAAAAAACAAAAGTGTGCTCTTTCAACTGTGGAAAAGCCCTGTGTGTGGGTTGTGGAAGGGGTATGGAAAAACCGAGCATGCGCTTTATTCCACAGGGCTTCCACACCCAATTCCTGGGGTTGATGGTCAGTTTTCCACGTCGTGGGAATGGCAACCAGCAGGACCGGAATCGAGTCGGGTTCAAGAGAAGTTCTGGCCCAGAGTCTCCAGAGTGCGATCGAGGTCGGGGTCTGAAGAGCGCAGCGTCTCTATTCTATCTTCTCCACCGAGTACATGACGGTGGAGTGGTGTTTGTTGTTGAAGAGCTTGCCGATATCCGGGTAGGAAAGGTCGGTCAGCTGTTTGCAGAGATACATCGCCACCTGGCGGGGAAAGGCGATCTGCTTGGAGTTGTTACGGCTTTTGATCTCGCTCACCTTGAGACCGTAGTGACGGGCAACGAACTTGACGATCTCCGGCGCCAGGGCGCGGCGGTGTTCGGGCAGCAGAACGTCCTTGAGAGTCTCTTTGGCGAGCTCGAGCGACATCGGCCGACCGGTCAGCGACGAGAACGCGATGACACGGTTGAGCATCCCTTCGAGCTCCCGGATGTTCGACTTGACTTGGCGGGCGATAAAGAGAGCCACGTCATCGGGCAGCTCGGTCTTCTCCTGATCGGCCTTGCGCCGGAGAATCGCAACCTTGGTCTCCAGATCGGGAGAGTGGATGTCGGCGATCAGTCCCCACTCGAAACGGCTACGCAACCGCTCCTCGAGAGCGGGAATATTGCGTGGTGAGGAGTCGGAGGTGAGGATGATCTGCTTCTGCGTCGTGTAGAGGGTGTTGAAGGTGTGAAAGAACTCTTCCTGTGTGCGTTCCTTGTTGGCGAGAAACTGAATGTCGTCCACCATCAGCACGTCGATGTTGCGGTAGCGCTCGCGGAAGGCGGGCATGCGGTTGAAGCGCAGCGAGCTGATCAACTCGTTGACGAACTGCTCGGCGGGCAGATACATGACCCTCAGGTGAGGGTGTCGGTGGACCAGGCTGTGACCGATGGCGTGGAGCAGGTGGGTCTTGCCCAGCCCCACCCCGCCGTAGAGAAACAGGGGGTTGTAGCTGCGAGAGGGATTCTCCGCCACGGCCCGCGCCGCGGCGTGCGCGAACTGGTTGGAGCTGCCGACGACAAAGCTCTCGAAGAGATAGCTGGGGTTGAAGGGGCTGACCGTGGGTGTCGCCGCCGGGGAGGATTCTTCCTGTACCGAGATGAGCACCCGGAATTCCGGCCCCTCGAGGCCGGAGATGGCGCGATCGACAGTGGCGCGATAGCTCTCCTCCAGCGTGCGGAGAAAACGCTGGTTGGGTGCCAGCAGCTCGAGGCAGTCCTGCCGCTCCGAGCGCACACGCAGCGGACCGAACCAGGTGGAGAACTCTTCCGGGTCCATCTCGCGCCGCAGCCGATCCTGCAATCGGTTCCAAAGTGAAGGGTCTATCGGTGTCGTCAAGACAGAATCCTAGCCACAGAAAATTTCCACAATCTGTGGAAAATCTGTTGATAAACGTCCGGGCTGAAACGTTTCGCGAGCTACACAGCGAAGGTCGTGATCATAGCACACGCGTCAAGGGGTCAACCCTGTCGTGCGACGACAAATGTGTGCGGGTCCCGACCGACGATCCCTGCGGACGAGGATAACAGGAAGGGCACCAAAAGTCAGCGCCGACTCGTCGCCGACAAAGACTGAATCTAGAACGGTCGGGTGAGCCGAACGAGCGCGGGTGGCAGCTCCAAGAGCTGTGGTGTGTGGGGCTCGAGAAGCTGTTCGAGGTCCAACCGACGCGCGGAGAGCAACGGCCGGGAGCGTCGATAGAGTAAATCCCAGAGGCTTGGCGGTCGTGGAAAGTAATCGATGGCCAGCGCCGACAAATCATCCGCGCCCGCGGCTTGTCGGGCCGCCTCGAGAGCCGTGTCCAGCCCTCCCAGCTCGTCGGCGAGGCCCAGGTCGACGGCCCGACGACCGGTCCAGACGCGGCCGCCGGCCACGGCATCCACCTCGTCCGGGGTCATGCTGCGACCGTCGGCCACGTGCCCGACAAAGGTGGTGTAGACATCGTCCATCAGCTCTTCGAATCGGGCGAGCTGCACCGGGGTAAAGCCCTCGAGCGAAGAGTAGAAGTCGGCGTTGGCGCCGCGCCGCAGGGTGTCGTGAGAGATGCCGAGCAGCTCCTGCTGAAAACGGCGGGTCATCAACTTACCGCCGGTAACACCGATGGAGCCGGTGAGGGTCGCCGGCTGGGTGATGATGCGGGCCGCCTTGGCGGCGATGTAGTAGCCGCCGGAGGCGGCGACGTCGGACATCGAGACCACTATCGGCTTGTGCGCGGCAAGGGACTCGATCTCTCGCAGCATGAGATCGGATGCCAGGGCGGAGCCACCCGGGCTGTCGATCCGCAGGACGACGGCGACGATCTCGGGTCGGTCGGCGAGCTCGCGGAGCAGCTCCTGGAGGGTCTCGGAGCCGAGGTAGCGTTGCTGTGTCCAGGGATCGATGCCGCCGCGGCCGCGGATGATCGTGCCCTGCGCAAAGACCACGGCCACCCGACGCGTGGTGCCAAAAGGCGCGCCCGAGCCGTAGTCGCTCAGCGCGGTGAGCCGCGAGCGACCACCGGCCAGCTCGTCGATGCGACTCTCGAACTCGTCCGGATAGGCAAGCTCGTCCACCAGCCCGGCGGCGAGCGCTTCCTCGGCGGTGAGTGGCGCCCGATCGATGAGCTCACGAACCGCGGCGGGCTCCAGGCCCCGGCCGTCGGCGATAGCGGACACGATTTGGTCGTAGATGTCGTCCAGGAGCTCGCCCAGGGCCTCCTCGGCCGCCGCAGAGTGCTCGTACTCGGTGTAGGCCTCGGCGGCGCTCTTGTAGGGGCCGATGCGCGAGAAGAAGGGCTCTATCTTGAGCTTGTCGAGTGTGCCGCGGAAAAAAGCGCTATCGGCATAGAGACCCAGGAGGTTGAGATGACCCGCCGGCGCCAAGGAGAGATGATCGCAGGCCGCGGCAAGATAGTAGGAGAGGGTGCCGTTGGTTCCCTCCCCGGCGGTCTCCAGATAGCAATCCACAAACTTCTCCCGCTGCTTGAAGGAGAGGAGAAGATCGCGCAGCTCCTGGGCCTTGCCGAGGCCAAAGCGGGCATTCTGGATGTAGAGGGAGACGCCCTTGACCGCATCGTCCTCCCGTGCCTCGGCCAGCCCGCGGTAGATCGAGGCGAGGCTGTAATCACGGTCGATGCCCAGAAAAGGAACATCGGGGGCCGGGGCATAATCGGGCAGCGGTTCGGTGAGACGGAGGGTGACCACCGAGGGTCCACCCAGGCTGGGCGCCTGGTTGGAGAGGAGGATGCCGGCGACGGCCGCCAGCAGGGCCAGAAAGACAAGGACAAGAAAGACGACCAATAGCTTTTTCATCGGGTGGCTCCCGGGGTTACTGTTCCAGATGTCGCCGGTGGAGTCCAGGGAAAGGCCCACAGTGGGCGAATATCGACCAGGCCGACCCTACCGGGCATGAAATTTGCTTAGAGATTATGAGCAGTAAAAGAAGTCGATGGGGAAGGTTCTCCTACACCAAAGAGACCCACCACCCTGAGGCGGCCCGCAAGGGACCGCACCCATCACCAAGTCTCACCCCAAACCCCTAGAAAACACAGGGGTTAAGCCACAAAAACCCACCCCACCAGAACCTTCCCCCGGGACTTCACCTCCCGGTCGCGGGGGAAAGTGCGGGGCGTGCTGTAGGATCACCCCCCTGCCACAATTGGCAGAAGGCGGGGCCGGCCAGCCAAAATGACGGGCCGGCGCAGTGGGCTCGGCTCTCTCCAGATGTCCTCGGATCTGTCTCGTTCCCTCACCGAGTGGTTTCTCGAGCACCAGCGCGCCCTGCCGTGGCGGCGGAGCCGGGACGCGTATGGTGTCTGGGTCTCGGAGGTGATGCTCCAGCAGACGGGTGTGGAGACCGTCGTCCCTTACTACGAGCGGTTCATGCGGCGGTTTCCTACCGTCGGCGATCTGGCGTCCGCCGGGACCGACGAAGTCCTGGCCCTGTGGTCGGGGCTGGGCTACTACCGACGGGCGCGGCAGATGCACGC
>SBFI01000148.1 GCA_006227875.1 Acidobacteriota bacterium | reverse complement strand
CAACAATTGCCTCTTACTGTCCATGATAACACAGAGCTGTGAGTTGAAGAAATGCATTATTATCAATACTTAAGAGCCATTCGATCGCCCACATCCAAAGGCTCAAAATCATGGGACAACAGACTACGGATCTGTAGGTTGGGAGTTCGAATCTTCCTGGGTGCACCAGTGCGTCTCGCCTCCAAGCCACGCCATCGGTGGCGACCGGCTTGAACAAAAGGACCATATAGGTCATAATGACCTTATATGGCAACTGTTCAGACCATCGTTGAAGCCAAAGCCCACTTCTCCAGGTGCCTGCGGGAGGCCGAGAGTGGTGAACCAGTCGTTCTCACGCGGCATGGGCATCCGGTTGCGGTGCTGGTCTCCGTCGAGCTCTTCGAGCAACTCGAACGGCTACGAGCCGCTGGTCCGGAGGCCGGCCTCGTCAGCCTCGCCGGCGGCTGGGAGGGCTCGGAAGAGGTTGCAGAGCGGGCGCTCGAGTACGGCCGCAGTGCCGGTCGCCGCGAGCCGGACCTCGACTGAGAAGCGCGGTGGCCTACCTCTTCGACACCGATGCCATCTCAGAGCTGCTGCGGCCGCGTCCAGTCGCCACCTACGTGAGTTGGCTCGGCAGAGTGCCTCGCGACGAACAGTTCACCAGCGCAGTGGTCGTTGGCGAGCTGTTCAAGGGCGCCTATCGGTCGGCGGCTCGTGAGCGCCATCTCGAGAACATCGAGCAGCTGATCCTGCCGACCGTGACCGTACTTCCATTCGACACGGCAGTAGCAAGGGTCTTCGGCCGCATCCGCGCCGAGCTCGAAGAGCGTGGCCAGCTCCTGGCCGACGCCGACCTCCAGATTGCGGCCACAGCCGTCCACCACGGCCTGGAGCTGGTAACCGGAAACCTCCGTCACTTCGGGCGGAACCAAGACCTCGCCATCTCTCGCGCCCTGATCGAGGCACGAGGGCCAGACTAGGCTGCGGGCCTGCGGGCTCGTTTGGTGAGATAGGCGATGGGCAGATAGGCCAGCCAGGCGAGCTCCCAGGCGGTCGAGCCCAGGAAGGAGACCCAGATGGTGATAAACGCGGTCAGGGGCTCGGGCAGTATCTGGCGGGTGATGATGTTTATCTCTTCATCGGGAATCTCATCGCTCACCAGCCGACGACCGCGGACGGCCCACCTCCAGGCGGCAAAGGCGACCACCCCCATCAGGAAGAAGATCACGCTCTGGGCGGCGAGCACGCGGGTGTCCTCGGGGAAGTCGAGCACGAAATCGACCGAGTAGACATAGAGCAGCAGGAAGAACACCTGCACAATCACCAGGCTGGCGTGCGTGGTGTCGGTGTGCGCGAGGCTCCCCAGCTGGATGTTGCTCTGGGCCCAATACATGATGATCAGCACGAGACCCAGTGTCGGAGCAATGAGCTCCTCGGAGTGCTGGCTCAGAAAGTCCCAGGCCGAGGAGTACTCGCCCTCGAACTCGCGGGCACTGGGGAATCCGGCGACGATGAAGACGATGACCAGTGCATAGATCGAATCGACCAGAGTCTCCAGACGATCCAGATGCCGCCGTTGGCGCTCCCTGACCTCTCCGCCCTTCTTCGTTGTCATTGTGGGGTTTCTCCCTCCCTCGCCTGCGAATTTACACTATGCTTTGGGAGTCAGGAGCTTCGCCATGGCCCAAAAGCAATATTCGAAGGTCGTCTGGCCCGGGTTCTCGAACGCCCCGGCCCCCCGCCACATCGCCAAGGTTGGTCGCAACGAGCCCTGCCCGTGTGGCAGCGGCAAGAAGTACAAGGATTGCCACGAGCGGGAAGGCACCGCCTTTCTCGAGAAGCTCGCCCGCCAGGAGGACAAGAAGCGGCTGCGCGAGGTGCGTCAGCACCTCAAGGAGAAGGGTGTTCCCTGGTACAAGCGGATTTTCGTACGCCTCTGACCCCGACTCAGACCAACCCCGCTTTGGTACTGCGGGAGATGACCTCGCCGCCCAGGTGGGCATAGGCCTGGGCCCCCTTCGACCAGCTCTGATAATCGAAGATCGACTTGCCATAGCCCGGTGCCTCGGCCAATCGGACGTTGATCGGGATCTCGGTGCGGAAGACATCGCGCCCAAAGGCGGCGCGGATGCCGGCCACCACCTCGTCGGTGACCCGGGTCCGATGATCGACCATCGTCAGCAGGATCCCCAGCAGCGGCGGATGGCGGTGGATGGCGTGCTGAATCCGATCCATACCGCCAAAGAAGCGGTTGAGGGCCTCCATGTCCAGGTCGTGGGGCACCACCGGCACGACATAGGCCTTGGAGGCGGCCAGACCGTTGAGACTCAGCACCGACAGCCCCGGCGGGCAGTCGATGATGATGAAGTCGTAGCGCCGACGCACCGGCGCCAGGGCCCGAGCGAGCTGCCGCTCCGGGTCGCGCTTGCGCGCCAGGGTGAGATCTCCTTCGGCCAGCTCCATCGAGCCCGTGACCAGATCCAACCCCGGTCTCCCGGTCTCTCGGATCACCTCCCGGATCGGCCTGTCGCCCAGCAACAGATCGGCCGCCGAAGGCCGGGCATCCTTTTCGGTGATGCCGAGCGAGAAGCTGGCCGAACCCTGTGGATCCAGATCGACGATCAGCACCCGGAGGCCGCTGCGGGCCAGCGTCGCTCCCAGATTGACCGCGGTGGTCGTCTTACCCACTCCGCCTTTGACGTTGACCAGGGACAGAATCATTGCTTCCTCCGTAGCTCGAATGGCTGATTGAAAGGCTGAAAGGCTCCGTCGCGACAGGGGGCCCATTATGGCATCCAGCCGGGGCTATTTGTAGGCCGCCAGCGGGGTGCGTTTTCCCGCCCTGAGATAGACTTTCCCCGCCTCGGTTTCAATTCCTGTTTTCGGAGGGAGACCCCATGAAGCAGCTCTGCTCGATCCCGCTTCTCCTGTGCCTGTTGGCTATCCCGGGAGCCCTGGCCGCCGACGAGCCGGTCGATTGGGAGATGGTCACCCGCATCCGCGACGAGGGCTTCAACCGCTCTCAGGTGATGGAGACGCTCCGTTATCTGACCGACACCATCGGCCCCCGACTCACCGGCTCGCCGGCACTCGAGGAGGCCAACGAATGGACCCGTGCCAAGCTCGAGGAGTGGGGTCTGGAGAACGCCCAGCTCGAAGAGTGGGGTCCTTTCGGCCGCGGCTGGTCGTTCAGCCGCTCGGCGGTCCACGTGCTCTCACCGCGGCAGGTGCCCTTGATGGCGCTGCCCAGGGGTTGGACCCCGGGGACCGACGGACCGGTCACAGGGACACTCATCAAGGTCGAGATCGAATCGGAGGACGATTTCGAGGACTACAAGGGAAAGCTCGAGGGCAAAGTTCTCTTGCTCGCCGACAGTCGGGAGATCAAGATCCCTGTGGAAACCGAGTTCGAACGCTACGCCCCGGATGAGCTGGCCGAGCTGGCCGAGTTCGAAATCCCTCCGGAAGAGCGTGAGGAGTGGGTCGTCAAAGCACGCGAGCGGTACAAGCTGAACAAGGCGCTCAACGAGTTTCTGGTCGAGGAGGGGGCGGTGGCCACCCTGGATATCAGCTCGCGGGACCACGGGATCATCCGGTTGCGGAGTGCCGGCTCGCGCGAGCCGGGCGAGAGCGTTGGCGTGCCGTCGCTGGCGGTGGCCGCCGAGCAGTACAACTGGCTGGTGCGGCTGGTGGAAGACGACATCGAGGTGGTGCTGGAGATCGACGTTGCGACTCAATTCCACGACGACGATCTCATGGCCTACAACACTCTGGCCGAGATCCCTGGCACCGACAAGAGGGACGAGATTGTCATGGTGGGGGGCCACCTCGACTCCTGGCACCCCGGTACCGGTTCCAACGACAACGCCGCCGGCTGCGCGGTGGCCATGGAAGCCGTCCGAATCCTCAAGGCCCTCGGCGTGCGGCCCCGTCGCACCATCAGGATCGGCCTCTGGGGTGGCGAAGAGCAGGGCTACCTCGGCTCCGAGGCCCATATCGAGGACCGTTACGCCACCCGGCCCGAACCCGATGATCCCGAGGAGAGGGAGCTCCCGTCGTACCTCTGGGGTCTCCACTGGCCGATCGAGACCAAGCCGGCCCACGCAGATTTCTCGGCCTATTTCAACCTCGACAACGGCAGCGGCAAGATCCGTGGTATCTACACCCAGAACAATGTCGCCGCCGCCCCCATCTTCGAGGCCTGGCTCGAGCCCTTCCACGACCTGGGGG
>SBFI01000402.1 GCA_006227875.1 Acidobacteriota bacterium | reverse complement strand
GCTCGGTCAACCGGTCACGATAGAGCACGATAACGACTCGCTGATGATCTCGCTCCCACAGGAGGTCGAGGCGCGGCGTCTGCTGGAGCTGGTGCGCCCGGAGCGCCTCGAGCAGCTGCTCCGCTCGCGGCTCGAGCGGACCGGTTTCTTTGGCGCCCGGTTTCGCGAGAGTGCGGGTCGGGCCCTGCTGTTGCCGCGCGCCAGCTTCCGTCGGCGGACCCCGCTTTGGCTCAACCGCCAGCGATCCAAAAAGCTGCTGGAGAGGATCTTTCCCCGTACTGGTTGAGACCTGGCGCACCTGTCTCCAGGACACCTTCGATCTCGCCAGTCTCAAGCGACTGCTGGACGAGCTGGAAGGGGGCGAGATCGGGCTCAGCGTCGTCGCCACCGCCAATCCCTCCCCCTTTGCCGACCATGTGGTCTGGAAGCAGACCAACCGTCTCATGTACGACGACGACACACCCGGCGGGGCCGGTGGATCACGACTCTCCCGGGATCTGCTACAGGAGCTGGTCTTCTCCTCCCAGCTCCGGCCACGGATACCGGCGCCTCTGATCGAGGGTTTCGAGCGCAAGCTGCAACGTGTCCATGCCGGCTATGCCCCGCAAGGGGCCCGCGAGCTGGTCGACTGGATGATCGAACGCATTGTCCTGACCGAGGAGGAGTGGCAGACGCTCCTGGAGGCCATCGAGAGTAGCGATAGCCGAAGTGACGAACCGGACATGGATGGGCTGCTCGGTGAGGTGGCGGACCGGATCGTGCGGTTGAGACTCTCAGCTGCGGGGCCGGAGTTGGTCTGTGCGGTCGAGGCCCTTCCCCGCCTGCGGCGGGCATTGGGTCTCGAGCTTTCCAAAAGCGCACTCTCGTCGGTGACGGCGCAAGGACCACCGACGACCCAGGCCCTCGCCGCCCTCGAGCAGCTGGAGGCGGAGGCGGAGGCGCGGGGGGCGAGCGAGGAGAGTGATCCCCTGGCGGAGCTGCTGGGAGAGTGGCTGCGGTATTTTGGCCCGGTGCGGCGTGGGTTTCTCGCTTCGACATTCGCTCTGGAGGAAGACGACCTGCGAGATGCCCTGGAGACGCTGGTGGCCACCGAGCGTGTCGTCATCGACCGCTTTCGGGAGTCGGACGGTGACGAAGGGGAGCTGGAGATCTGTGACGGCGAGAATCTCGAGAGCCTTTTACGGTTGCTGCGGGCCGCGGCCCGACCCGCCTTCGAGGCTCTTCCCATCGAGGCACTCCCCCTCTTTCTGGCCGAGTATCAAGGTCTGTGTGGCCCCACGGGAGAGCCCGAGGCACTCCGCAACGCCCTCGAGCGTCTGTTTGGCTATCCGGCGCCGGTTTCCCTGTGGGAGACCGATCTCCTGCCGGCACGGCTCGACCCCTACTACACCTCGTGGCTCGACGCCTTGATGCAGGAGACCGACCTGGTCTGGTTTGGATGTGGTCGCGAGCGGGTGAGCTTTGGCCTCCAGTCCGATCTGGAGCTTCTTGGTGGGGAGGAGTCGGCCGCGGCGGCTGGGCCCGACACCGACGAGGCCCTCGATCGTGTCCTTCCCGACTCCAGGGGCCGCTTTGGCTTCGACGAGCTCGCCCGACGCTCGGAGTGGGACTCGGCCGAGCTCGGCCGCCGGCTCTGGCAGTGGACGTGGGAAGGGAAGATCTCGAACACGACCTTTCTGGCGGTTCGCAAGGGGATCCTCGGCCGTTTCGAGCCGCAGGGTTCAGCCGGCGAGTCCGCTGATACGCCTCCGGCTCCCGGTGCCGGGAGCGCTCGGCGCCGGTTCTCGCGTCGGGGACGGCTCGAGCGCTGGCGATCCAGCCACCCGCTTGTCGGCGACTGGTTCCGGCTGCCGGGCTCGACCGCGGCAAGCGACCCACCGCTCGACGCCCTCGAGCGGGAGGAGCTCAACAAGGAGCGGGTAAGACTGCTGCTCGACCGCTATGGAGTCCTTTTTCGCGAGCTGCTCGAGCGCGAGCTGCCGGCGCTCAGGTGGTCGCGGCTCTTCCGCTCGTTGCGGCTGATGGAGCTCTCGGGAGAGATCGTGGCGGGACATTTCTTCGACGGCATCCCCGGGCTCCAATTCGTCTCCCCCCTGGCGCTGAGAAACCTGCGCCAGGGGCTTGCCCAGGACACGATCTTCTGGCTCAACGCTCTCGACCCGGCCTCGCCCTGTGGTTTGGGGCTGGAGGCCACCAGGGGCGAGTATCCCGCCCGCCATCCGTCGACCCACCTGGTCTTCCACGGTCCGCGACTGGTGGTCATCTCGCGGCGCCATGGCGGTGAGCTGGAGATCCGGGTCGGGCCCGACCATCCATTGCTGACCGAGTATCTGGGATTTCTGAAGGTGCTCTTGACACGGCAGTTCGAGCCGCGGCGATCGCTCACCGTGGAAACCATCAACGGTAAGTCGGCCATCGGCACTCCCTATGCCGAGCTCCTGAGCCGGGGCTTTCAGACCACCCGCGAGGCCAAGGCGATACGGCTCCGCCGGCGGTATTGAGGGACCTGTTAACCGATGGCGCCCCCATCCGTTACTAGGGGTGAACAGAGGTCGATCGAGGGGGTCGACCCGGGAGCAAGAACCGCAGAATAGGAGCCGTGAAATGGAAGTCCTTGGACCAATGATAGGAACTGTCGGAATCATGGTGGTCATCGGTTGGATCGTGCGCATCGTCGCCACCAGCCGGCGCCAGACCAAGATGGCCGCCCTGCAGGCCGAGATGCAGGAGAAGCTGCTCGACAAATTCGGCAGTTCCGAGGAGGTCATCAGGTATCTCGAAAGTGATGCAGGTCGGCAGTTCCTCGATACCGCCAGCTTCGAGCGCGCAAATCCCTACAAGCGGATTCTGGGATCGATCCAGACCGGGCTGATCCTCACCCTGGCAGGCGCGGCGTTCCTCTTTCTTCGCGGTCAATTGACCGACGCGGATGACGCCTTTGTCTTCCTCGGTGCCATCGGTCTGGCCCTGGGTCTGGGATTCCTGCTGTCCGCAGTGGCCACCTTTGTTCTCTCCAAGAATTGGGGATTGGTCAACGGCGAGTCCGGCGACGAGGATTGAGAGATTGTTCACGGTGGCCGGAAGCGCCCTGGCTCTGCGGGCCCCTTTGCGGAGACCCCCCGCGGAGGTGGAGAATGATCTCTGCATGACCCAGGAGGAGTTTCGTAGCTTCTACGAGCAGACCTCGGGCCCACTGTGGAGATATCTGGCGCGGGCCGGGCGAAGCGAAGATCTCGCCGATGACCTGCTCCAGGAGTCCTACTACCGCATCCTACGGGTCGGCTTCCGTGGCGAGAGCGAGGCCCATCGGAAGAACTATCTGTTTCGGGTGGCGACAAACCTGCTCCGCGATCACTTTCGTAGCCCAAAGAGCTCGGAGAAATCGCTGACCGTCGAGCCGGTGGCGGAAGAGGTGGCACAGCACCGGGTCGAAGTGCAGAAGGATGTGGGTCAGGCGATGGAAAAGCTCAAGCTCCGGGACCGTCAGCTTCTCTGGTTGGCGCACGTCGAGGGTCTGAGCCACAACGAGGTAGCCGAGGTTCTCGGTGTCAAGGCCGCCAGCGTGCGGTTGATGGTCTTTCGTGCCCGCAAGCGTCTGGCGGAGCTGCTGCGGGATGAGGGCTATGTGTCGGAGGTGACGACATGAGCGAGAAGAGATGCAACCTGGAGCGGGCCGTGTTGTCGGCCGAGCGCACCCGGAAATGGAGCGACGACCTTCGTCGCCACCTCGAAAGCTGCCCCGATTGCACCGATGCCTTGATGGTAGAGCGGTTCCTGGCGAGCGAAAACACCGCGGCCTCCACAGCTTCCCGTCTGCCGACCGCTGATCAGGTCTGGTGGCGGGCCGATCTCCGTCACCGACGGGAGATGACCCGGCGGGCGCAGCTCCCCATCCGTGTGCTGGAGAAGGCCGCCCAGCTCGCCGGCGTAGCCGCCGCCGGGGTCGGTCTGGCCTGGTCGGCCCCCACTCTCCTGGATTGGCTCGGGGCTCTGGCACCCACCCAGATGACCACCCCGGATGTCACCCTGAGCGCCACCACGGCCCTGTGGTTGGCCCTCGGCACCGGTGTGGTGCTCTCCCTCATCCTGGCCGGGCTGGAGACTCTCTGGGCCGAAGACTGAACACCCCTATTTGAGCAGGACCTGCAGATCCTCGGGATCGCCGCCTGCGGTCACCTCAGAGGATCTTGGCCTCGACCACAAACTCCGGCGGCTCGAGGATGTGGCGTTTGACGGTGCACTGGTGGACGGCACGTTCGACCGCGGGGATGTATTTTTCGGGAAACCCCTCCGGCAGCCGAACGTCGAAGCGGATGGTGACGATGTGTCGGGTGTCGGGGTCCTTGAAGGTCTCCATCGAGACTCCCAGCTGGCTGGTGTCGATGTCTCGTTTCTTGCAGAACTGGAGAACGTAGAGCCCAGCGCAGGTACCGAGGGAGGCGAGAAAGAGATCGAACGGTGCCGGCGCCGAGCCGCCACCACCCACCTTTTCGGG
>SBFI01000450.1 GCA_006227875.1 Acidobacteriota bacterium | reverse complement strand
GCACGAGCGATAGGTGTCTTTCTATCTCGTCTCGAGCAGACCCCGGACCTGGTGATCTCCTCGACCGCCGTCCGTGCCCACGACACCGCTCGCCTGGCGGCAGCGGCCGGCGACTGGCCCTGCGCCATAGAGACCGACCCTCAACTTTATGAAGGCGACACCGGTCTGATCCTGCAGTTGGTTCAGCAGCAGGACGACGCACTGGAGAGTCTGCTGCTGGCCGGCCACGAGCCGACTTCGTCGGAGATGGTCGGGCGATTGATCGGCGGCGGCCTGGTCAGAATGCCCACCGCCGCCTTGGCGCGGATCGATTTTTCGGTCGAGAGCTGGACGGAGGTGCGGTTCGAGCGCGGCATGCTGATCTGGCTGGTGACGCCGAAGATGCTGAAGAAAGGCTTGGGGACCTGATGGCGAAGCGACCCGGTTCCAAAGACAGACCCGCCGACAAGCGGGGCAAGAAGCAGCTCATGGTCGTCTCCTCGAGCGGCGGTCGACAGCGCTTTCTGCGCGGCATGATTACCCACTCTCTGATGCAGCGGGGTCTCGAGTTCGACGATGCCTACGCCATGGCCCGGGCCATTCGCGATCGGCTGGCGGAGCGGGAAGAGATCTCCACCAGCGAGCTCCGAGACCTGATTCAACAACAGTTGGAGGAGACTCTGGGGTCCGAGTACTCCTCGGGACTCAAAGCACCGGCCCGGCCGATTTCCTCCTTGAGGGTCGACGATCATGGACGTGAGGTGCCCTTTTCGCGGGGTCTCCTGGCCCGCAGTCTCCAGGCCGCGGGCCTCGACATCGATCGCGCCTATCGGCTGGTGACCGAGTTGGAAGGAGATCTCCGATCGCAAGGTGTGACCGTGCTGGCCAGAGCCGAGGTGGCGCGTCGGGTCGGCGACCTGCTCGAGAGTGTCGAGGGCAAGGGCAAGGCACGCCGTTACCGCATGATGCGCAGAATCCAGAATCTGCCGCGGCCTTTGGTCATCTACATCGGTGGCGCATCCGGCACCGGCAAGTCGACCCTGGCGCTCGAGCTGGCTCCGCTGCTGCGTATCTACCGCATCAACGCCACCGACACCATCCGCCAGGTCATGAGGATGGTCTTCACCCGCTCTATCCTTCCGGCACTGCACAGCTCCAGCTTCGAGGTCGCCGGTGCGTCGGAGCCCAGCGAAGAGCGCTCGGGCTCACCAAGCGACCCCGACTTTGTCGAGCGTCTGATCTCTACCTATGAGGAGCAGGCCACCCGCGTCTGTGTCGGTATCCGGGCGGTTGTCGAGCGTGCCAGCGCCGAGAACATGAGTATCGTCGTCGAGGGTGTCCACACCCACCCGGGTATGGTTCCGTTCCCGGACATGGAGGGCACCGTCTACCAGGTACCCCTTATTCTGGCCACCCTCGACGAAGAGGCACACCGATCGCGATTTCTGACCCGCGCGCGAGCCGGCGGTCGACGTGCCGAGCGCTATCTGGAGAACTTCGAGCCGATACGGGTGATACACGACCACATCCTGCAGCAGGCGGAGCTCAACGACCGACCGCTGCTCGACACTTCCGAAGGCGACCTCCCGGTGGTCCCCAGCCTGCGCATCGTGACCAGCGTGCTGGAGAAGGGTCTGCCGTCACCCGGTCTGTCCGCCGACCCCGAGAGCCGGCCGGAGGCCCCCACTCTGCTCCTGATCATCGACGGGCTGGCCGACCGACCGGTCCGCGCCCTGGGAGGAAGAACACCCCTGCAGGCGGCCGACACTCCAACCCTCGATCGTCTCGCCGATGAGGGACGGTGTGGTCTGGCGGATCCTGTTGCCCCCGGTGTAGTCCCCGATACCGCGGCCGGGAGCCTGGCGCTATTTGGCCAATCCCCCTTGGCGCTGAAGAGGGGGCCGGTCGAAGCGCTGGGGGCAGGAATCACCCTCTCACCGACCGACGTGGCCCTGCGTGGCAACCTCGCCACCGTGGACGAGGCTGGTCGGGTCATCGATCGCCGCGCCGGGCGCATCCGCGAGGAGGCGAGCGAGCTGGCGCAAGCCCTCGATCGCATTCCCCTGCCACCCGGGCTGAACCGGGACATCACGGTCAGGGTGAGTGTGGGCACCGAACATCGTCTCGCCATCGTGCTGCACGGAGACGGCCTCTCATCTGCCATCAGCGGCAGTGATCCCGGCGAGGGGGCTCCGTTGGGGCCACCATTGGTTCCCAGCCCACTCGATCCCGAGGACGAGCAGGCCACCTACACCGCCGGCGCCCTGGCGCTCTGGGAGCAGGAGGCCCGCAAGATCCTGCGCGATCATCCGATCAACAAGACCCGCGCCGAGGAGGGGCTGCCGGTCGCCAACGCGGTGCTCACCCGTGGCGCCGGGCGGATCCACCGGCTGATCCCGCTCGAGGAGGACGGTGCACCGCTAAGAGTGACCTGTATCGGCGGCGATCACACTCTCCTCGGACTGGCCCGCTGGGTGGGTGCCCGCACGGTGACCAGCGACGCCATGACAGCCAATCTCGACACCGATCTGGAGGCAAAGTTCAAGGCGGCCGAAGAGGCGCTGCGCCTCGACGATCTGGTCATCCTTCACCTCAAGGGCGCCGACATCGCCGCTCACGACCAGCGACCCGACTTGAAGGCGCTGTTCCTGGAGCAGCTCGACCGCCGGCTGGCTCGCTTGCTCGAAGATCACAAAGGACCTCTCAGAGTGGCGGTGGCCTCCGATCATGCCACCCTGTCGGAGAGTGGACAGCATGCGGCCGATCCCCTGCCGGTACTGATCTGGGGTGAGGGTATCGATGCCGACGAGGTCGAGATCTTCGACGAGCAGTCGGCAGGTGCCGGCGGGCTACAGAGATTTCCCCTACAGATGCTCCTCGGGCGTCTGTTCAAGCTCAACTAATCTGGAGATAATGCGCCAATGGCGAAAGGCTTGAAGGTTCTCTACGACTGCAACGCGTGTCCGGCATACTGTTGCTCGTATCCCCGGATTATCGTCACGGACAAGGACCTGAAGCGCCTTGCCAAGTATTTCGGCATCAGCAAACGGCAGGCGAGGAAGAAGTTCACCAAGAAGGGTGAGGAGCCGGGCGAGAGAGTCTTGCGCCACAAGAAGGACGAGACCTATGGCACCGCGTGCCGATTCCTGGATCGCGAGACCCGACAGTGCTCGGTATACACCGGCCGGCCTACCATCTGTCGCGACTATCCGGGTCTACGACGCTGTGGCTACTGGGAGTTCCTGAAGTTCGAGCGCAACCTGCAAGAGGACGACGAGTTCATCCCCACCGCGTACAACCCCTAGCATCTGCTCCCGGTCCCAGGTCTCCAAAGGGGTCGCCCCCGTGCTGGCCAAACCTGTCTGGGCCCTATCCCCGGCGAGTCTCCCGGCGCTCGCTCCGGGTGCGCGCGGGCCATCCACCAGGGCGGTCGGCTCAGGCTCCCGGCGGCGCCCGCAGAGCCGCTTCGCTTCCGGCCCGCGTCCGGCTTCCTTTAGGAGAGCAGAGACGCGGGCCTGCGCTACGGGCTGGATCCCGCCGGCTTCGCCTGGCCGCCCGCCGGTGGATCCTCGCCCGTGCTCGACGTCGCTCGCACCGGGAGCCTCACCGGGGGTGTGACCTCAGCGCGGCGGTGGCGGGTCGGCGGTCTGCAAGCGAAGCGACTGAGCGCTGAGGCGATGACAGTCCGAATTCCCCGGACCGTAGCGCGTGTACGGTTGGAGCGCAGCTGCAGACCGCCGTCCCGTTGCCGACGCGCCGTGGCTGCCCGGGGTCGGGGCCGGAGGGGGCTCCCCGCAGCAGAGCCATGCCGTTTCTTGCGCAGCGGAGGGGGGTCCCCGGAGGTCACGAAACGGGGCTACAACAGACTTCTAATCGGGATCTCGAACCGAATCCGCCGGCGCGGAGGCCGGCCGCTTCGGAGTCTGTTCCGGTGGGAGCTCCAGGTCCTCGAGCGTGTAGTGCTCCCGCGTGTGCCGCGGGTACCAGTGCCGGCTGTGCTCGGCAAAGCGTTTCCAGTCGGGCTCCCACCGTTGGTGGGAGACCACCATCGAGTCCCGATCCACCTCTATCCAGTTGCACGTGTTCTTGTCGCGCTCACCGGCGCGGCCCCGGTTGGAGGTGGTGGTGCCCGAGTGCAGCACCACGACCGGCGGCCTGCCTTTGGGATAAAACTCCTCCGAGTTGCCGATAAAGGCCTGGTGCAGATGCCCGGAGAGGATGAGATCGACTCCGACGCCGGTAAACAAATCCATCGCTTCCCGGGCATTCGTCATCACCTGCTGATGGCCAAACCAGGGCGGCGGGATGATGTGGTGGTGCGCAACCACGACTTTGAACAGCTCCGCCGGCGCCTTCTCGAGTAGCTCCGCGACCTCTTGCAGCCGGCTCAGGAGCACGCGGCCGTCCTTGAAGGTCCAGCCGTGCGCGGTGTTGATGCCGATGACCAGGAGCTCTTCGTCCCGGAAGACCGGCTCGAGCTCGGGGCTGAAGTTCTTCTTGTAGGCCCCAAATGGGCTGAGGAACCGCTCCCAGACCCGATAGAGGGGGACATCGTGATTGCCCGGCACCGTCAGCGTCGGCACCGGTATCTCGTCCACAAAGGCCCTGGCCTGCTGAAACTGGTGTGGCTTGGCCCGCTGGGTCAGATCTCCCGAGATCACCACCAGGTCGGGTTGGCGCTGCTCGATGAGCTCGAGCGCTCCCGCAGAGAGCTCGGGCAGATGCGGCGGACCGAAATGGACGTCGGAGATGTGGTAGATGTTGCGCACGTAACCCGGAGGAGTGCCCGCGGCCGAGAAGCGACGGCGACCCGGCTATAGGACTTGCTTGCCGATGAACGTGTTTACGTTCTCGGTCAGGCTGTCGGCGGCAAAGGCCGAGAGGGCGACAACGATAGCCCGCCCCCGATTGCGGCCCAACAAGAATCCTCCCACAGCGGCGACGGAGAGAGCCGCAATCGGGTAGGCCCGCACCAGCCGCTGCCAATCCAGCTCCTCGGGCAGGAGCTCATCGAGAAGCTGATCGGCGCTCGTACCCCGCCGCTCGAGCTCTTCCATCCGGATCTCCTATCTCCACGCGGGCCGACGTTTAACTGTTGGCTACAGCCGACTGCAAATCGGAAGACGCCACGGAACCGATCAGTCCCGTCGGCCTCTCATCATCAGACCGAGGAGGAAGCCGATACCGGCGGCGATCAGCACCGATCTACCGGGGTTGTCCCGCACGTACTCGTTGACGTCATCGACCAGATGGTCCAGGTCTTTGCGCGCCTTGTCATATCCGACACGCACCTTCTCGGCGGCAACGGCGTACTTCTCTTTGGTCACGGCCGAAGCTCGCTCCGCACTCTTGCCTACCGACTTGGCTGTCTCCTCGGCCCCTTTGGCGACCGCGGCAAACTTCTCGCGCGCCACGTCGACCTGCTGGGCAACCGCACTCTTGGCTACCTCGGCTGCCGCCTCGGCCGCCTCCGCCGTAGCCTCCTTGGCCTTGGCGGCCTTTTTCTTGGCCGTTTTCTTGGCTTTTTCGATATCTTGGACGTTGTCTGCCATCTCGACCTCCGTGTGAAGACGGGGCCATCTTGCCCCGACCTAAACTTACACCATCCGCAGACGCACTCCAAGCAGGACCTGCTATTCTGCCGCGGGCAAAACATGGACAGAGACGACGTCAAAACACTGCTGGAGGAGCTGGCCGCGGGTCGGGCGGAGGTCGGAGAAGTGCTCGAGCGATTGCAGGCGGGAGGCGTCGAGGATCTCGGCTTTGCCCGCCTCGACACCGACCGCGAGCGACGGACCGGCATCGCCGAAGCTATTCTCGCCCCGGGCAAGACCGACGAACAGCTCGGAGACCTGGTCGAGCGGTGCCTTGAGCGGCACGGCAAGGTTCTGATCACACGGCTCGCGGCCGAGCGTGCCGAGCCGCTTCTCACCCGCTTCGAGGGTCTCCGGTATCACGCCGCCGCCAGGGTGCTCGAGGCCCGGCCTGAGCGCGAGCCCTGGTGCCCACTGGTGGCTGTAGTCTCGGCCGGGACCTCCGACCAGAATGTCGCCGAGGAGGCCGCCGTCGTGCTCGAGCATCTCGGTCACCCGGTGGACCGAATCAGCGACGTCGGTGTGGCGGGTATCCACCGGCTCTTCTCGGTGCTCGACCGGCTGCGGGCGGCCCACGCCCTGGTGGTGGTGGCGGGTATGGAGGGCGCCCTGCCGTCGGTGGTGGCGGGTTTGGTCGATCGACCGGTGGTAGCGGTGCCGACTTCGGTGGGCTATGGCGCGAGCTTTGGTGGCGTGGCTGCGCTGCTCGGCATGCTCAACTCGTGCGCCGGTGGAATAGGAGTGGTCAACATCGACAACGGCTTTGGCGCCGCCACCCTGGTCCATCGCATCGCACCGGGTGCCGGTGCGGAGATCGAGCCATGAGCCGCCGTCTGCTCTACCTCGATTGCGCCGGTGGCGCGGCCGGCGACATGGTGCTCTGCGCGCTCACCGAGGCCGCGGACTGCGCGGCCCTGATCGAAGAGCTGCCGGAGCGACTCGGTTTTCCGGATGTCACCCTCGAGTGGCCTGAGGCCAGGCCCGGGGGCTTCGCGGCCCGTCGTTTGCAAGTCCATTTCGACCCGGCCGCCCACCCCCGGCACCGCAATCTGAGCGCGGTGACCGAGCTTTTGGATCGTGCCGATGTCTCGCCGACCGCCACCGCCCTGGCCAAGCGAGTCTTTGGACGCCTGGCCGAGGCGGAGGGCGAAGTGCATGGTGAGCCGGCCGATCGCGTGCATTTCCACGAAGTCGGTGCCGTGGACGCATTGATCGATGTGCTCGGCGCCTGTCTCGCCCTCGAGCAGCTGGATGTTGACGAGGTCGTGTGCTCTCACCTGCCCATGGGGCATGGAACGGTGAGCTCCGCCCACGGCACCCTACCCCTGCCGGCCCCGGCAGTGGCGGCGATGCTTCCCGGGGTGCCAGTGGTTCCGGCCGCAGTAGAGGGTGAGACGGTGACGCCCACCGGTGCCGCCCTGGTAACCACCCTGGCCGACCGATTTGGCAGCATGCCGGCGATGACCGTAGAGACGGTCGGTGTCGGCGCCGGCTCCTCGGAGTTTCCCGGTCTACCAAACGTGCTTCGCGCCTTTACCGGCACGGCCGCGGCCGAGGCCGAGGTGGCGGACTCGGAAAATGTCATCGTCGAGTGCAACCTGGACGATCTCGATCCGCGGGTGCTGCCGGAGGTGATCGGCCGTCTGCTGGCATCCGGGGCGCTCGACGCCTACGTAACCCCTCTGGTGATGAAGAAAGGCCGGCCCGGTCATCTGCTGACGGCATTGGCACCGGCCACCGCAACCGACGGGGTCATCGCGGTGCTGCTCCGTGAGACCACCAGTCTCGGTTGTCGCAGCTATCCGGTGACCAAGTACCACCTGCAGCGGCGGATGGAGACCGTCCAGACACCGTGGGGTCCGGTACCGGTCAAGGTGGCGCTGGCCGGCGAACAGGTTCTGCGTCGGGTACCCGAATTCGAGGCTTGCGCCGAGCTCGCCCACGCCGCCGGGGTGCCCGTGCGCGATGTTCTGGCCGCGGCCGCCAGCGCCGCGGAAAAGGAGTAACGGAGTGAACGCTCCCGCCGACCGGCCTTCCTACGACGCCCTCCTGGACTGGTTTAGGGAAAGAGAATCGGCGCTGGTGGCTTACTCCGGGGGTGTCGACAGCACGCTCCTCGCCCGAGCCGCCCACGACGCCTTGCGCGAGCGGGCGCTGGCGGTCACTGCGGTGTCGGCCTCACTGGCACCACGCGAGCTCGAGGCGGCCACCGAGCTGGCGTCGGCGATAGGTATCAGACACCTGCTCGAACAGTCGGCCGAGACCACGCGACCCGAGTATCTCGTCAATGACGACCAGCGCTGTTACCACTGCAAGCAGGAGCTCTACACCATCTGCGCACGGGTGGCGCAGGAAAACGACCTGGCGGTGATCGTCAATGGGCTCAACACCGACGATCTCGGCGACCATCGGCCGGGAAGCCGCGCCGCCGAAGAGGCCGGTGTGCGCTCACCCTACGTCGAGCTGGGCATCGACAAGGCGGCTATCCGCGAGTACTCGCGTCATCTGGGCCTGCCGACCGCCGACAAGCCGGAGCTGGCCTGTCTGGCATCGCGCTTCCCCACCGGCACTCCGATCACGATCTCCGCCCTGGGGCGGGTCGCGGCCGCCGAGGAGGTCGTCGCCGCGCTGGGGTTCTCTCAATACCGGGTCCGGTTCCACGGGGATCTGGCACGCATCGAGGTGCCGGCCGCTGAGCTCGAGCGTCTGGCCGACAAAGCGCTGCGTCAACAGCTCCTCGACGGTGTGCGTGCCGCCGGCTTCCGCTTTGTCACCGTCGATCTGGCGGGCTATGGCCGCGGCTCCTCCAACGCCATCGCCATGGCAGCGGAAAACCACGACAAAAAGAACTGAAGCTCCCCGCCTCCGCGCTACCCGTGCTTGAGAAAGGTGCCGGCCTGATATTCGGCAAAGGCCTCCTGCAGCTGCTCCCGGGTGTTCATTACGATGGGGCCGTACCAGGCGACCGGCTCTTCGAGCGGTTTGCCGGAAACCAGTAGAAACCGGATCCCCTGCTCCCCTGCTTGTACGGTCACTTCGTCACCGCTGTCGAAGAGCACCAACGAGCGGTTGTCCGCCTCCTCCGAAAGCGAGACGTCGGCCCAGCCGACCCCCTCGGTGGGAACCTCCAACGGGTCGGAGGCGTTGCAGAACCTTCCCGAGCCGGCAAAGACATAGGCGAAGGCTTGGCGCTTGGTCTCGACCGGGATGCTTTTCTTCTTGCCGGGCGGTACCGAAACGTCGATGTACTGGGGCTCGGCGGCAATGCCGTCGACCGGGCCGCTGGCCCCCCAGATGTCGCCGCAGATGACCCGGATCGCCGTGCCGTCGTCGTCCACGACTTCAGGGATATCCGCCGACTGGATGTCCTGGTAACGGGGCGGCGTCATCTTGAGTGATGAAGGGAGATTCGCCCACAGCTGGAAGCCGTGCATCCTGCCGTCGGCGTCACCATGCGGCATTTCCTGGTGGATGATGCCGCTGCCCGCGGTCATCCACTGGACGTCACCGGCCGAGATCGAGCCCTCGTTTCCCAGGCTGTCGCCATGGTCGACGGTGCCGGCCAAGACATAGGTGATGGTCTCGATCCCCCGGTGTGGGTGCCACGGAAAACCCGCCATATAGTCCTCCGGCCGCTCGTTGCGAAAGTCGTCGAGCAGCAGAAAGGGATCGAAGTCCCCGGTGTTGCCAAAGCCAAAGGCCCGTTGCAGGTGCACACCGGCACCTTCCATGGTCGGCTTTGCCTTGATGAGTCTCTTGATGGGTCGTATCGACATGGCCACCTCCTCGCAGTCGGCTCGTGGGCTCGATTTGTTCCCCATGGTAACCGAAGACCCCTGGAATCACCGTGCCGGGCCCGGCCGACCTCCATTTGCGGATAGCATCACGATCATGACCAAGCGTCGCGTGGCAATTGCCATCCCCCTGCTGGTGCTGCTGGCAGCCCTCCTCGTCATCTGGCGTTTTGCCAAGCCGGCGGCCCCAAAGGAGATCGTGCTTCTGGCCGGGCCAAAGGGAACGACCTACCAAGCCTACGCTCGTCGGTATGCCCACGATCTGGGCGAGAAGGGAATCACTATCAAGATCGTGGAGACGGCCGGCTCGCTGGAGAATCTGCGCCGGCTCGCCACCGAAGACGGGCCGGCGGCCGGTTTTGCCCTGTCGGGGGTCGACCGAGATCTCCTGCCGCAAGACCACGCCGAAGAGCTCGAATCGTTGGGCAGCCTCTCCTACGAGCCATTCTGGCTGTTTGTCCGGGAGGGATCCGAGATCTCGAGGATCAACCAATTGGCCGGCAAGCGGGTGTCTCTCGGGCCTCCCGAGAGCGACGTCCGGTCGGTCGCCAACCTGTTAGTCGCGGCCAACGGCATCGAAGACCAGATCGTCGAGGCGCCGGTGCCAAGATTGGAGGCCCAGGAGATCGCCACAGATCTGACCAGCGGTGAGCTGGACGCCGCTTTCTTCCTCGGTGCACCCGAGGCTCCCGTCATCACCGGTCTGCTCGAATCCCCGGGCGTCTACCCGGTTGCCCTGGAGCGGGTGACAACCTATGCGCGTCTTCATCCCGACCTGGCCGAGATCGTGCTGCCGGAAGGTGGGTACGATCTGGAGAGGAACATCCCCGCGGCCGATCTTCACTTGATCGCTCCCGCCGACAACCTTGTAGTGCGCGCCGATCTCCACCCGGCGGCGGTGGATCTTCTCCTGGATGCCGCCAGGAGCATCCACCGCGAGCCGACCCTCTTTGCCTCCCGCGGTACCTTTCCAAACATGGACCACACTACGCTGCCCCTGAGCCCGGCGGCGATCCACTTCTACGAGGAGGGCCCGTCACCTCTTCGCAAGTACCTGCCCTATTGGCTAGCCTCGCTCATCAGCCGGTTCGCTCTGATCGTCGCCCAAGTGGGAGCGGTGGTCTGGTTGGTGCTGAAGACTCCACCGACGATCTTGCGCTTCCGCTTCTCGATCAGACAGACGAAGCTCTACAGGAAGTTGGAAAAGGTGGAGCGTCGGCTGGTCGACGGGGAAGACGCAACCAAGCTCCTTGTCGACTTGCAGGAGATCGAAAACCAGAGCGCCGAGCTCCACCCACCCATCGCGGCGCTCTCTGAATACCTGGAGCTGCGCCAGAACATCCACGATCAGCGCGAACGCATAGAGACTCGGGAGGAGTGGACGACCACCGACAAAGATCGGGAACCGAAGAACTGAGAATTTCGAGGTGTGATACGTGACCTTCTACGTGATTGCAGGTTTTGCCTGGCTCTTCTCCCTGCTCGTGCGGGCGCAGCTGAAGTCCACCTATCGCAAGTGGGGCAACGTCCGCAACTCGGCCGGCATCACCGGCGGTCGGGCGGCGCGGACTATCCTCGATGCCAACGCCATGCGGGGGGTGCCGGTAGAGGCTACCCGGGGCAAGCTGACCGATCACTACGATCCCAGGTCGAAGACGCTACGTCTGTCGGAGGGTGTCTATGGTGTGCCCAGCGTGGCGGCGATGGCGATAGCTGCACACGAGGCCGGACATGCGATCCAGGACCGGGTGGACTACCGACCACTCGAGCTGCGGTCGGCTTTGGCGCCGGTGGCCAATGTGGCGCTTCGCTTTGGAATTCCAGCGGCCATCTTCGGCAGCCTCATGGATGCTCCTGCTCTGGTCCAGATCGGCCTCCTGGGCTACGTGGGTGCCCTTCTCCTCCAATTCCTCACCCTTCCGGTGGAATTCAACGCCAGCAAACGCGCCATGCTGCAACTCGATCGCCTACAGCTACTCAGCGGCGAG
>SBFI01000364.1 GCA_006227875.1 Acidobacteriota bacterium | reverse complement strand
GGCGACCTCGCGTCCACGCTGCTCGTCGGTGGGACGATACTTGCCGGTACGCACGGCGACGGCCTGCAGACCGGCTTCACGGGCGCCGGCTACATCCGACTCCACGTCATCGCCGACCATGGCCACAGTTCGTGGTGAGAGGTCCAGCCGGGTGGTGGCGGCAAAGAAGAAGTCGGGGCTCGGCTTGCCCACCAGATGGGCCTTCTTGCCGGTGGCGTATTCGAGGGCCGCCACAAAGGGCCCGGCGTCGAGGCTGAGCTGGTCTCCCTTCTTCCAGTAGCGATTGCGCTGGATCGCCACCAGCTCGGCGCCCGACATGATGGCGCGAAAGGCACGGTCCAGAATCGAGTAGCTCCAGTTGTCGCCCAGATCGCCGAGGACGACATATTCGGGCTGCTCGACGTCGATCTCGAAGGCCTGGAACTCGACAAATGTGTCCGGGTTGAGGAGCAGCGAGATGCGTTTTGCCTCCCGCTTCTCGAGCCAGCTGGCGGCGGCCATCGGTGCCGTGAGGCACTCCTCTTCCGACGCCTCGACCCCGACCCCTCGGAGCTTGTCCACCACCTGTGATCGGGGCCGCCGAGTCGTGTTGGTGACGAACAGAAAGGGGACTCCCGCGCCCCGGATCCGCGCCAGAGCCTCGGCCGCTCCCGGAATGGCCTCCCCGGCCTGGGTGATCGTTCCATCCAGGTCGACAAGGAGCCCATCGACATCGAGCGAAGTCGGTTTCACTACGAGGAACTTTAGCAACACTCGGGCCCTGTTTTCGAGTTGGCTCCCGGACGGTCTTTGACGAGGGTCGTGCTAGCCTCGGTCGTCCGACTCGAGGGGACCGACACTGTCGAAACGGCGAGACTTCCGACTTCTGCGTGGTGGGGCCGATGGGGAGCGGGTAGTGGGCGGAGTCCGGCTGGTGGCCTCACCATCGAACCGGCCGCCGTTTCCGGTGGACGCCGTCGTCGCCGAGGAGGACACCTATCTCGTGCTCAGTGCAAAGACCGATCTCCGGATTCCGGCCGAACATCCGTTGCGGGTGATGACCGCGGCCCACGAGTCGGAGCCGGCAAAACCGGGATCGGTGGTGGTCAGGTCCGGTCAGCCACTAAAGATGTTGGCGGTCGTGCACGATCTGAGCAGGGAGCCCAGTTGCGAGGAGGAATGGGTGCTGGCGGCGCTGGAGGAGACCTTCCGCCAGACCGAACGGCTGCGGCTGAGGTCGATCGCGATGCCGCTGCTGGGCGCCGTGCAAGGGGTGCTGGAGCCAAGCCACTGCGCCGAGCTGCTGTGGGCGGTACTGATAGCCACGGAGCCGGAGACGCTCGAGCGAATCTGGTTGATCGTCGGGCAGAGTACAGATTCATCGTGACACTACTCGAGGGTCTGGCCCTCCTTCCTCTCGCCTTCTGGGTGTTGTTGATGCTGGATCGCAGCCGCCGCTGGCCGTGGGAGTGCTACCTGCCGCCGGAGGTCGCGGCGCCACCGTCCGCGGCAGGCAACATCGTGGCCGTCATCCCGGCGCGGGACGAGGCGGCATTGCTGCCGGCGACCCTGCCGTCGCTTCTGCAACAGGAGATCGACTCGTTGAGGGTGATCCTGGTGGATGACGGCTCCACCGATGGCACAGCCGAGGTCGCGCGCACGGTTGCCCGCGAATGCAACGCGGCCGCACGACTCGAGGTCATCGCCACGCCCCCGACCCCACCGGGCTGGTCGGGAAAGGTCTGGGCGCTGGTCCAGGGTGTGACCGAGGCGACTTCGGGAGCGACCGCGGAAGCCGAGCCGGAGTGGTTTCTCTTTTCCGACGCCGACATCGAGCACCGGCCGGGGTCGGTTGTGGCGCTGCTGGAAACAGCGGGCGGTGGGGCGGAGGGCAGCCGCTTCGACCTGGTCTCCGTCATGGCGCGGCTGCGGGCCGACACCTTCTGGGAACGGCTGTTGATTCCACCTTTTGTCTTCTTCTTCCAGCTCCTTTATCCCTTCCGTCGGGTGCAGGATCCGGATTCCGAGGTCGCGGCGGCGGCGGGCGGCTGTGTTCTCATCCGACGCCGGCTGCTCGAGGAATCGGGTGGTCTCGAAGAGATCGCGGCCGCGCTGATCGACGACGTGGCCCTGGCCAAGCAGATCAAGCGGGCCGGTGGTCGGCTGTGGCTCGGCTTCGATCCCGGGATCCGCTCGCTGAGGCCATACGATCGACTCGGCCAGATCTGGAGGATGGTGGCGCGCTCGGCCTTCGACCAGCTCCACTACCGGTACGATCTGTTGCTTCTCGTCCTGCTCGGACTCCTGTTATTGGTGGCGGCGCCTCCGGTGCTTGCCCTGGCCGGGGCATTGGAGACGATCGGCGGAACGGCCTCGGCATCCGTCGGCAGGGCCCTGGTCTGGGCGCTTCTGGCCTGGGGCTTGGAAGCCCTCGCGTTGCTGCCCTCGGTCCGACACCATAGGGTTCCGGCCGTCTTTGCTCAGGGCCTACCCCTGGCGGCGGTTTTCTACGGCCTGATGACCGCCGGCTCGGCCTGGAGCCACCTGACGGGTCGCGGCACCCGTTGGAAGGGCCGCCCCACAAGCTAGCCCGAGTCGGTCGTCAGGACCCCGATACGCTCGAGAGTTTCGAGATACTCGATCACCAGCTCGATCGGTACTGGCCCGTAGACGGCGCTCAGATCGTCGCGGATCGAGCCCACAGTGCGTCTGCCGTCGACCAGGTTGAGAGCCTCGTAGCCCAGCTCGGAGCCGCCACCCCACAGACCCTGGAAGGTGAGCAGGCCGGGTGCCCTCAGATCGAGGGCGGTGAGACGATCTTCGAGATAGCTGTAGCCAAAACCACTCATCGGGCCCTTGGGCTCGGTGTTGCGGGAGTAGATGCGTCCGGCAAGGTCGTCTTGATCGGTGCGCGCAGAGTCGGCCGCCGCTGCCGCCGCCGGCGACTGGTCGAGGAGCCGCCCCAGATAGGAGAGCCAGATCATGGCCCCGGCACGCATCTCGGGGGCCATCGGAGCAAAAGGCTCCGTCGACTCCAGCACCCTTCGCTCGAAATCGAGTTGAAAGCGCAACAGATTGGCGGCTTCGGGCTGATTGTCACCGAGCAGCCGGTCGGCGCGGGCCAGGGCTTCGGCGCTCCGGCGCAGGCCGCTGTTGCGGATGAGCGCCGCCAGCTCCGGCACATCACCGGTGTCCAGGTCGGCCAGGAAGAGACCGCTGGCACCACCGATAAAGGCCGCCCGCAACAGCTTCGTGGGGTCGATGTTGCCGGCGTCGTCGGCGTGGGTGTGGATGTACCGATCGGGCCAGTCGTTGAGGTAGATGGCTGGCACTCGAAAGGAGCCCTCGGTCCAGATCTGGTGATCGCTGCCCATCGTGAAGTCGACCATCTGGGCCAGCAGGGCCTCCTTCCCACCTTCGGGGTCGGCCAGCGGGTAGTCCGCCCGGCCGCTGCCGGCAAAGCGGTCCGATTGCTCGTTGACAAATCGTCCAAACTCCTCGGCAACGTCGTTGATAAAGCTGGGTATCGAGCGCGGCGAGCGCGTGATGTGAAAGACCGCCTTGGTGGTGGCGGCATCACCACCGACCATGTCCATGTGGATGACGGCCAGAGTGCTCTCGGCGAGCTCGGGTCTGGCGTTTAGCAGGGCGATGGTGCCCTCGATCTCGGCCGGCCAAACAAACCGGATCGTGCGCCGCGGCCGTTCGATCCGCCCATCGTCGATCAGCTTGCCGAGTGAGCGTGCCACCTCGAGGATGGCGGCACAGCCGCTGGCGTTGTCGTTGGCCCCCGGACGCTGGTGGTCGAGATGGCAAGAGAAGACGATCTCCTGGCTGCCGACAACCGGGTCTGCTCCCCGGATCACCGCCGTCGGAATGTCATAGCTCCCGGGATGCTGTCCGGCGTCGACGCGTGCCTGGAGGCGGACCCGGCCACCGGCGGCGAGCGTCTGTTGCCAGGCCCGCGCCTGTTTTAGGGAGACCATGAAGGCAAAGGTCTCGAACTCGGGAAAGCTGCCCAGGTGGCCCCAGCGCACCTGGTTCTCGTCCTCTCCCCACCAGGCGGTCTTCTGATTCTGGGCGTACGAGACGATACCCGCGGCGCCATGGCGGGCCACCGCCAGCTCGGCCACCGCACCGGGCTGCGAGCTGGTCAGCACCAACTTGCCCCGCACCTCCTTGCCCTCGTAGTCGGCGGCCGATGTGCCGGCCCCAACGTCGACCAGGTCGGTCGTGGCCTGGCCGCTGAAGCTGTCCTGAGCCAACGTGA
>SBFI01000070.1 GCA_006227875.1 Acidobacteriota bacterium | reverse complement strand
ACATCTCGCGTGCCCGCGAGCAATTCCAAGAGGCCCTGGAGCTGCTGCGTGCTCTGCAGCTCGGTGCGGCCTCCAAATCGACCGGTCGCCCGACCTGATTCCGGTCGACGAGCACCTCGGTCATTCCAGTTGCGCCGGGACGCGGGAGACCGGCTTTCTGGCCTCCCGCCATCGCTCGTGACTGCGGCCGGCCCTTCTTTTCGACGCGTTTCCTGGTAGCGCCGGCTGGTCAAGCCGCCGGCGCCAACCGGCCGGCCCTACCCTGGCGGGTATTCCCCCGGCAGGGCCGATCTGATACCCAGATGACATGAGTGCTCGTCTCAGACTCCTGCTTCTGCCCGTTTTATTCCTGCTGGCTTCGGGCGCCTTTGCCCAGGGGCTCCTCACCCTCGAGTTCAGCTTCTCGAATCCGGGCGCCAGGAGCCTTGGCTTTGGGGGTGCCTTCGTGGCTCTGGCCGACGACGCCACGGCGGCCTACGCCAACCCGGCGGGTCTGGTCCAGCTCACCCGTCCGGAGATCTCGGTCGAGGGGCGGCACTGGAGCTACTCTACGCCCTTCGTCGCCGGCGGCCGCGCCAGCGGGGCGCCCACGGGTCTCGGCATCGACACCATTGCGGACCTGCGGTGGGAGGAGTCCACGGCCGACTTCAACGGGCTTTCATATCTCTCCTATGTCCATCCTCGCAAGCGCTGGTCTTTCGCGTTCTATCGCCACCTGCTGGCCCGATTTGCGTCGGCTTACGCCACCGACGGGCTCTTCGCCGAGGGCTCGACCTATCTCTACACCGACCGCCGGCTCGACCAGCTGGGCTTCACCGATCTCGAGATAGTCAGCTGGGGCTTCGCCGCCGCTCGTCGCATCACCGACTCTCTGAGTCTCGGCCTCGGCTTGGCCTATCTCCAAGTCGACATGGACGTCGGTGCCACGACCTACCTGCCGGACGACGACTCACTCGTGGCCTTCTTCTCGTCCAACTCCTATCTGCCGGAGCGCTCGCCATGGTGGAGCACGAGCCAGATCCACGATTCGACCGTGGGCCTCAACGCGGGTCTGCTTTGGAGGCCGACCGAGCACTGGCGACTCGGCGCCTCCTTGCGCTCACCGTTCTCGGTCTCCGCCCGGTGGCGAGGCGTGCCCGGCCCGGCGAACAGGCCCGAGGACCTAGGCCCATGGGATTTCACCGGTGACTGGGACTTTCCCTGGGTATTTGGCCTGGGTGGTGCCTATACCTCACCGGACGGTCGTCTGACGGTGAGCTTCGAGTGGGACCATGTCGCCTACTCGCAACTCATCGAGCCCGATCCCAACGAGACGATCCCCGACGCCGACGAATTTCACCTGGGCGGTGAGTATGCCTTTCTCGGCAGCCGCCCGGTCGTCGCTCTTCGGCTCGGCATCTGGCTCGACCCGGACCATCGAATCCGGGCCACCGAAGGTGACGACCTGTTTCGGGCGTTTCTATCCCCGGGTTCCGACGAGCTCCACTACTCCTTCGGCATCGGGGCGGCCTTCGAGCGATTCCAGATCGATCTCGGAGCCGACTTCTCGGAGCTCCGCGACACTCTCTCGCTCTCGGCGATCTTTTCTTTCTGAACATGTCGCCGAGAAGGCCGATCGGTTTGCATGGATAACCGTAATTTCTTTCCAGGAGGACACGGCCAATGTCGACACAGATCACTTGGGTCCACGGCAACTGTGGACATCTCCAAGAAATCGATGAGTGGGGTGAATCGACCCCGTCCGGGTGGGGTCTCTTTCTCGAGGGCGAGACCCAGGAAGCAGACAACCATAACGAGCCCTGGGTGCACTTTCACCTTCCGCTTACGAGCCAAGCTGTGGAAGGCGCACAGCAGTGGCCGCGACTTCGCAAGGTGATGCTTCAGTTCACCACCGATTACGAGCCTCCGATTCCCAACCCTGAGTGGATCCAGGAGTCCGACAACTACTACAAGTACCCGACGGACGATGGCGGGGCGTTCATCACCCAGCTCCACATATTCGACGGTCATCGAAGGATCTTTGCGGAGAACGACCTCAAATGGCACTCGCCAAGCTGGGACGTCTATGTGGTGGAGAGCCTTTCACTGCCGAAGGAGATCGAGATCCGGCATGGGCTTGGCGTAACCCTCCGGATCCGGTTCAAGGACCGGTGGATTATCCAGAAACTCGCGGCTGATCCGGTGGGTGACAAGAATTCCGCGGGCAAGCCGGTCTCCAACTTCAAGCCGCAACATCCGAAGTTCCTCGGCGGCAGCCAGAAGCGGTGCTTTCTCAGCTCTGTCGGCTGCGAGTTTCTCCCCGCTTCACCTTAGCTTGGTTTGCGGTTAGGATGCGGGCTCCCAACCCCGTGATCAACTGAAAAGTGGTCCTTGGACGAGATTACAGAAGGAGGTTCGAAAATGAAGAAGACAACCCCGTTGCTGTTGGTAGCACTTGTGCTGGCTGTGGCACTCGTTCCAAGCCAAGCTGTCGCACAGCCTCAAAAGAAGGCGGACAAACCGGGTGAGAGTGGCGGTGGTCTTGTCGATTCGCTGGCCAAGACCGGTATCGACAGGGGCCAGGCCGAAAACGCCGCCGGTGCCATGATGGACTTGGCCGGCAGCAAGCTGAGTAAAGAGGACTTCGGCAAATTGTCGGAGTCGATGCCCGAGATCGCCGGGATCCGGGAGAAGACCGGCTTCGAAGGCAAGGTCAACAACGTCCCGTCGCTGATGCGGAATCTCAAGACCCAGGGCATCGATGCGTCGAAGTTCAAGGAGCTGGTGCCGGTGCTCAAGGAGTACGTGCAGGAGAAGGCCGGCCCGGTACTGGCCGACAAGGTTCAGGCCGCACTCCAAGGCTCCGGCCCGGGCCGCTAGGAAGCTCAGAGGTGGTTTGTGGCGAGAGGTGCCCCGCAACCACCGTGCTACGCTGTCAACGACTTCCAGAAGAGGCCTACAGCTAGACCCGCGTGGTGCTTGAGTGGCCCGATGAGCTGAAGACTCGATGACAATCGAGGCCGGACGGCGTTTGCTTCACTACCGACTGATCGAGAAGATCGGCGAGGGTGGGATGGGTGTGGTCTGGAAGGCCGCGGACACCGACCTCGACCGCGAGGTGGCGATCAAGATCCTTCCCGATGCGTTCGCCGGCGATGCCCAACGACTCGCCCGGTTCGAGCGGGAAGCCAAACTGCTAGCGTCGCTGAACCACCCAAATGTTGCCACCGTCTTTGGTGTCCATGACGCGCAGGGCACGCGCTTCCTGGCGATGGAACTGGTAGCCGGCGAGGATCTTGCCCAACGGCTGCAAAGGGGCCAAATGCCGGTCGACGAGGCGATTCGCATCGCGCACCAGATCACCGAAGGGCTCGCGGCGGCCCACGAGCGAGGGGTGATCCACCGCGATCTCAAGCCCGCGAATATCCGGGTTACGGACGGCGGTGCAGTGAAAATCCTGGATTTCGGACTTGCCAAGACGAGGGTGTTAGACGGGTCAGCAGGCACCGATCCGTCGCTATCGCCGACGATGACCTGGGCCGGATCAGTGGCCGGCATGGTGCTGGGAACCGCCGCCTACATGAGCCCGGAGCAGGCGCGCGGCCAAAACGTCGACGAGCGCAGCGACGTCTGGTCGTTCGGCGCCGTACTTTGGGAATGCCTGACCGGAAAAATGTTGTTCGGCGGCGCTACGGCCTCCGATTCGATCGGCGCGATCCTGCAGACCGAGCCTGACTGGAAGGGTCTTCCGCCGGACACGCCCTCGGCCGTGCGGCGCCTACTGCGACGCTGCCTGGCCAAGGACCCCCACAAACGACTGCATCACATCGCCGACGCGCGAATCGAGTTGGAGGAAACGGATCCCATTCTGCCCGCCGCGCGGAGCTCTATCCGCGGCTACAAGGCCGCGGTCGCGGTGTTGGCGGTAGCCCTGGTCGCCAGCCTCACTGCCGCACTGGTGTCTATCTCGCGGCCGGCAGCCGATCGATCAGACTCACAGGGCGACAACCCTCTCGCCGGTGCCAGGTTCACTAAGATCACCGATTTCGCAGGGTCCGAATTCGATGCCGCGATCTCGCCCGACGGCAGATTTGTCGCCTTCGTCTCCGATCGCGATGGACCGTTCGAGATCTTTGTCGGTCAGATCGGTACAGGCGAGTTCCGCAAACCGGTATCGGGCGAGGATGAGTTCGCCTTGGAGGACGCCCGTGTGCCTGTTCGCAGCGTAGGTTTCAACGGCGACGGGTCGGAGATTTGGCTCGGCGGCGGTC
>SBFI01000347.1 GCA_006227875.1 Acidobacteriota bacterium | reverse complement strand
CCCCCGCGGCAACCCCCACCGGCCCGCCGGCGGCGGCGCCAGGACCTTTACCGCCTCTTGCGAGACGAGCTCGGGTCTTCCGCCAATCAGGCCACGGACACCCTGCCGTACGACCCCCCAGCTGTCGTCACTGACAATGCGGAGCACCTCCCCTTGGGTACCACCGATCTCGAGGCTGAACAACAGGCCTCCGATGCCGCGGGTGCTGCGCAGCTCGACGAGCAGGGTGTTGGTACCTGGTTGGAGCAGCGACCCGGTCTCGTACGCATCGACGGTGTCGGCCGTGTAGCGGTTCGATCCCACCCAGGTCCCGTTCAGGTGAGCCTCGTACTCCTGATCGGCACGGGCAAGCAGCCGGGCATTGCTGACCGCAAAGGGCAGCTCGAACTGCCGCACCAGAAAGAACCTCACCGGGGCCGGTTCCCGTTCGGTTCCCGTGGCCCAAATCCATTTGGCATCCCGGGTGGGCATCAGGTGGCGGGAGATGGCCTGGCGCCCACCCCACTCCACCGCCGCCAGCAGAGCGATGACGAGGATCGCGCCGAGGAGCCATTTGGAAGGCTTGGACATCGCCGAAATGTAGCATCTAGCCGCTATCGGCTGCACGATCTCCCATTGACGGACCCGAGCCCGGCACAGTAGATTTGGTCGTGCACCCCGTTCAAACCCCACCAGACGGAGCCGCTGCCACCGCCGACGGCATTGTCGGAGCGATACCGGCGCGCTATGGATCGACCCGGCTGAAGGGCAAGCCCCTGAGATCACTGGCCGGGCGACCCATGATCGAGCATGTCTATCGCCGGGCGAGCGAGGCCTCGAGACTCGATCGGGTGGTGGTGCTGACCGACGACGAGCGGGTCGGCAAAGCCGTTTCCGCCTTCGACGGCGAGTGGGAGATGACCCCGGCCGAGTGCGCCAGTGGTACCGACCGCATCGCCTGGGCGGCGCGCCAGTGGAAAGCGCGTGCGGTGATAAACATCCAGGGGGACGAGCCCCTGATCGAGCCCGCGGCTATCGATCTGCTGGCAAAACACCTGGTCGCTCTGCCCCAGGATCCGATCGTGACGCTGGCGGCGCCGGCCGAGGCCGGCGACCGCGACAACCCCAACGTCGTCAAGGTGGTGGTCGATGGCGAGGGCCGCGCGCTCTACTTCAGCCGCGCCCCCATCCCCTACCCCCAGCAGACGGAGGGCAGAGGGCCGCTGCGTCACATCGGGATCTACGCCTATCAGCTCCCGGCGCTCTTCAAGCTGGCCGATTTGGAGCCATCGCCGCTGGAGATCGCCGAGTCGCTGGAACAGCTGCGGGCGCTCGAAAACGGCATCACCATCCGGGTGCTCGAGATCGAGCGGGCCTGGTTGGGGGTCGATACAATGGAAGACCTGGAGAGAGTCGAGGAGATTCTGTTCGAACGCGCCTCGGGATCGACCTGAGGCCTGTCACCCCGGAGGGTCGGAGGAGACTCGAGTATGGCGGCCAAGTTCATCTTTGTGACGGGAGGGGTCGTATCTTCGTTGGGCAAGGGCGTGGCGGCGGCCTCGGTCGGCGCCATCCTCGAAGCCAGGGGTTTCTCGGTCACCCTGATGAAGTTCGACCCCTACGTCAACGTCGATCCGGGGACGATGTCGCCCTATCAGCATGGTGAGGTCTTTGTCACCGATGACGGAGCCGAGACCGATCTGGATCTCGGCCACTACGAGCGCTTCACCAATTCGCTGACCAGCAAAGGACACAACTACACCACCGGCAAGGTCTACGAGTCGGTCATCAACAAAGAGCGGCGCGGCGACTACCTGGGCAAGACCGTCCAGGTGATCCCGCACGTCACCGATGAGATCAAGGAATCGATGTTGCGCCTGGCCGAGGGAGTGGACGTCGTCATCATCGAGATCGGCGGCACCGTTGGTGACATCGAGTCGCTCCCCTTTCTCGAGGCGATCCGTCAGCTGCGCCTCGAGCTGGGTCGGCACAACTCGGCCCACCTCCATCTGACTCTGGTGCCCTTTATCGCCGCCGCCGACGAGCTCAAGACAAAACCGACCCAGCACTCGGTGCGCGAGCTGCGGGCCATCGGTATCTCCGCCGACGCCCTGCTGTGCCGCTGCGACCGCCCGCTGCCCGAAGATGTCAAACGCAAGATCGCGCTCTTCTGCAACGTCGAGCCGCGCCAGGTCATCGCCGCCCGCGACGTCGACACCATCTACGAGGTGCCGCTGAGCTTCTGCCGCGAGGGTCTGGACGAGATCCTGCTCGAGCTCTTGAACCTCCCCCAATACCCGCGCAACATGTCGCACTGGGAGACGCTGGTCGGCAAGATCAAGAATCCGCAGCACAATGTGCGGATCGGGATCGTCGGCAAGTATGTGGAGCTCCCCGACGCCTACAAGAGCCTCAACGAGGCGCTGATGCACGGCGGCATCGCCAACGATGCCGAGGTGGAGCTGGTGTATCTGAGCGCCGAGGACATCGAGGCGGGCAACTGGCCGCGGGAGATGTTCGAGGTGGACGGACTGCTGGTGCCCATCGGTTTTGGTCCGCGCGGCACCACCGGCAAGATCCACGCCGTGCGCTACGCCCGTGAGCACCAGGTGCCGTTCTTTGGCATCTGTCTCGGTATGCAGTGCATGGTCATCGAGTACGCACGCAACGTGTGTGGGATTGAGGACGCCACTTCATCCGAGTTCGACGCCGACGCCACCCACGCCGTCATCTACAAGCTGCGGGATCTGCTGGGGGTCGAGGAGATGGGCGGCACCATGCGTCTGGGGGCCTATCCCTGCCAGCTGCGGGAGGGGACCCTGGCGGAGAAGACCTATGGGGTCCCCGAGATCAGCGAGCGTCACCGCCACCGCTACGAGGTCAATCAGAAATACCTTCAGCAGCTCACCGACAACGGGCTGGTGGTGTCCGGCATGAGCCCCGACGGCAAGTTCGTCGAGATGATCGAGCTTGCCGACCACCCCTGGTTCCTGGGTTGTCAGTTCCACCCCGAGTACAAGTCGAAACCGACCGATCCGCATCCGCTCTTTGTCTCCTATATCCGCGCCGCCCTCGAGGAGCAGCGCCGGCGCCAGGACCCCGAGCGGGCGCGGGAGCGGGAGGTGGTCACCGTGGCCGGGGAGACCACATGACCGCGAGCTCCGTCGAGCTGGCCCCCGGGGTCGTGCTTGGGAGTGAACGCGAATTCCCGGTGATCGCCGGTCCCTGTGTGATCGAGAGCGAAGAGATCACCCTCGAGGTCGCTCGAACACTCAAAGAGATCGCAGGCCGGATGGAGTTTCCTCTGATCTTCAAGGCCTCGTTCGACAAGGCCAACCGCAGCTCGATCAAGAGCTTCCGTGGACCGGGCCTAACCGACGGACTGGCGGTCCTGCGCACCGTCGCCGCCGAGACAGATCTACCGATCCTGACCGACGTCCACGAGCCGGCGCAGTGTGAAAAGGCCGCCGAGGTCGCCGCGGTGCTCCAGGTGCCGGCCTTTCTCTGCCGCCAGACCGATCTCATCCTGGCGGCCGCCGATACTGGCCGCGCGGTCAACCTCAAAAAGGGTCAGTTCATGGCTCCCGACGACATGCGTCGCGCCGTCGACAAGGTCAAGAGCCGTGGCAACGAGCGGGTGAGTGTGACCGAGCGGGGCTTCTCCTTCGGCTACCACAACCTGGTGGTGGACATGCGGAGCTTCTCGCTATTGGCACAGGACGGAATCCCGGTCATCTACGACGTCACCCACTCGCTCCAGCTCCCGGGTGCCGGTGAGCAGACCGGTGGCCAGCGACAGTTCGCGCTGCCGTTGGTGCGGGCGGCGGTGGCTGCCGGTGCCGATGGGCTCTATCTCGAGGTTCATCCCGAGCCCGCCAAGGCGCTCTCCGACAGCACCACCCAGTTGGATCCGACAGCGGCTGAAGCACTGCTGACCTCGGCCCTGACCGTCAGGCGAGCCGTCACCACGCCGGAGAGCGCTACATGAGCAAGGACCGGTCCCGTACCCCACGCGAGGTGGCACAGAGCGTTCTCCAGATCGAGGCCGGGGCGGTGCACGGTCTTCTGGACCAGCTCGACGAGTCCTTCGACCGGGCCGTCGGCATGCTCAAGAATTGCCAAGGACGCGTGGTCTGCAGCGGTATGGGAAAAAGCGGCATCATCATGAAGAAGCTGGCCGCGACGCTGTCTTCCACCGGCACCCCGGCTCTCTTTCTCCACCCCGCCGAGGCTATCCACGGCGATCTGGGGATGCTGGCGGAAGGTGACGTGGTGCTGGCCGCC
>SBFI01000377.1 GCA_006227875.1 Acidobacteriota bacterium | reverse complement strand
GAGACCGCGAACCACTCCAGCGGGATCCCCGCACTCTCCGCGAGATCGAGAGCGGCGGTGATCCGTCGACACTCCGGCTCGGCAAGCGAGCCCATTCCGCGGCTCGGATCACCGAGAATGATCACCCGGCTCAAACCTTGCGGATACTTGCTGGTGAAGTTGCGGATCATCCCTACCACGACGTTGGCGTGGTTCTCGCCAGGGGGTCGCTCGACGGGCACCAGTCGATTTTCTTCGTCGAGGTCGTACTCGACGAACTCACCCGGCGGAAAATCCGCCTGGACACCCTCTCGCTCGGGAGTCATCAGCTTGACCAACTCGTAGGGGTAGACGAGACCCCGGCGTCTCAGCTCGACCACCTTCTGCTTGTACTCGGTGAGCGGCCGGATGGGGCTCATCGCCGGTCGGCGGAAACGCAGTACGGCCCCTGTACCGGCAGGGAGATGTCGAGAAGCGACACCCGGATCTTGCCGCTCTTGGGGTCGCGAATCCGGGCTCTGACCAGGACCTTGTCGAGACCCAGTCCCTCGGTCTCCGGCATGAGCCGGTTGATGAGGGCGTTGAGCTCTTCGGCCGTCAGATCGAAGGGTGGCCAGACATAGAGCAGCACCCGGTTCCAGTGGAGACGCTCCCGTGGCGACCGCTCCGATTGGAAGCGGCGAATCCCAGCCAGGGCCTCCATGAACATGTGCTCGAGCAACGGCAGCTCGGTTATGCGTCCGGCCTCGTCTCGCACCGGGGTCAGATCGCGAATCTCGGCTAGCGCGAAAAGGCGCTCGTCCTTCGGGTTCTCTCGGGCGACACCACGAAACAGGTAGAGGTCCTCGCGGGAAGAGAGCCGTTCGATCTCGAAATTGCTGAGCCGCCACAGCTGCAACCGCTTACCCAACATGGGGTGAAGGCCGCGATAGAGCCGCTCTTCCGCAAAACCGGTTGCGGTTTGTCGGAAGGTGAAGTGCTCGACATCCCCCAGCCCCAGACCTCTTTCCGGACTGGAGATGGCGATCACGAGACGACGTATCGGTTGCGAGAGCTTGGCGGCCTTCAGCAACGACAGAATATGCTCGAGAGTGGACTCGGTTTCCTCGTGCCGGTTCTGACGCCAGATATAGAAGTCGATCGCTATGTCGCTCTCCGCCGGGGCAGAATCCAGCGCTCTCGACACCCTCCCTATGCTGGTAGCGAGCTCGTCGAAGCTGGAATGTGTGGTGACAAGATAGATCTGTTTGCCCCGGCGGTCGTACTCGAAACAGGCAAATGGCTGGCCATCGACCTCCCGGATGCGACAGCTTCCCAACGTCCGGACCCGGTAGTAGCGTCGGGTTATGACCTCCAACATCGCCTCGCGCAGAGCCGGCGAGGCGTTGCCGAACTGACTGGAGATCAGGCTCTTCAGCGGCTGAGGACAGTCGACCAGTGCAGCTATCCTCTCGTCGCGCTCGACGGCATCCGGCCGGCTGTCGAGGTAGGCCAAATGAGCCTCGGCCTGGGCATAGATCTGCCAGCGGGCCTCTTCCAGCATCCCCTTGCCAAAGTATCTGTAGCGCACCTCGCGCGCCGAATCGTGTACGGCCGGGAAGCGGTCGCGGGTTTCGAGAATCATTCGGTCCAGCAGCAGACGGAAGGTGTCACCGACTACGGGCGACAGATCTTCGTAGCTCTCGAGCCATCGGCCCAGGACGGTCAGCACCAGGACCGTCTGCTCCGCCATGCGTCGGTTCGAGCGCCAAAGCCGGAAAAGCGAGCTTTCGAGCTCCGGCGTCCGTTCCAGATCCTCCACGCCGTAATGGGCGAGCGCCCGGCGCAGCTTGGCGACGAATCCCTGCGGCAGGTTCTCCGCCAGGGCATCGATCTCGCGCAAATAGGTCTGGAAGTACTCGGCGGCACTCAATCGACCCCCGTCGTCGAGCTCGTCACCGGCCGGATGGCGGCGGAACAGCGAGCAGATGTCGACAAAGATGGCGAGAATCTCCTCCTCGCGCTCTCGCATCTCGGGATCGGCGGGTGGCATCCCCCTACACAGCTCCTCGCGGTCGGCGACAAGCCGGCCCAGCTCGGCAGAGTCGACATCGAATCCGCGAATGACGCAGCGGAGCTCTTCGAGGTTTGCCCGGCATCTCGCTCTCATCGGTTCATCGTCTGCGGGTGGTGCCCCCGGCCCGGTGAACTGCACCCGGTCGCCGGCAACACCCGTGGCCGACTCGGTGCTTGGTTCGATAACAATGAGAGGATCGCCGGTACCCACCTGGACGTTCTCCATCACCATTAGCTTTCGCACGCTGCCCGCGAACTCGGCGACGACCGGCATCTCCATCTTCATCGCCTCGATTGTGGCGAGCCGATCCCCCGGTTCCACCTCCTGCCCGGACTCCACGGCCAACGACACCACCACCGCCGGCGCCGGAGAGCGAATGATCCCGCCATGATCCCGGGAGATGCGGTGGGGTACGCCATCGACTTCGACCAGATGGGTGAGGCCCTCGATAACCGAGAGGATGGCGTAGGTCTTCTCCCCGACGCTCAAACGCGACTGGGACCGGCCCAGAGGCTCGATAGTGATATCGATCCTCTGGTCATCGACCGTTACGCGAAAACGACGGACCCCGAGGCGGTTGACGACCAGCTCGTAGGTGTTGCCGCGGTAGCGGAGCTCGACGGCGCGACCGACCTTGTCGCTGACCTCGGGTCGCCCTTTACCGGCCGAGACCAGGAAGCGAGTCTTCTCGACCTCGATCTCCATCTGATAGGCCTCGATGGCGGCCTGCAGCAGAGCCACGTCGGCATGCCGGGCCGACAGGTGTTCCGCCTGCCGGACCAATCCGTCGAGCCAACCGATGTCGACTTCTCCACTTCTCACCTCCGGCCGGTCCAGCAGCCCGAGGAGAAAGCCCTTGTTGCTGGTCCCGCCGCGGATGACTACGGCACTCTCGAGCAGGGCCCGGTGCAGTCGGGCCAGGGCCTCGTCGCGATCACGCCCATGGGCGATGATCTTGGCGATCATCGAATCGAACTCGTGAGGGACCGCGTCGCCTTCCTGGACACCGGTGTCGACCCGGACTCCCGGTCCGCTGGGAAGTCGAAACAGCTCTACGGTGCCGGGGGCCGGGGCAAAGCCGCTCTCGGCATCTTCAGCGTTGAGGCGGACCTCGACGGCATGCCCCCTCCCCGTGGGCGGGCTGCCCTCGAGCCGGCCGCCCCGGGCGATGTCGATCTGCAGCTTGACCAGGTCGAGGCCGGTGGTCATCTCGGTCACCGGGTGCTCCACCTGGAGCCTGGCGTTCACTTCCATAAAGTGGAAGGAACGGTCCCGCGGATCGAAGAGAAACTCCACCGTACCGGCGTTCTCGTAGCCCACCTCCCGGGCCAGCCGTGCAGCAGCCTCCCGCAGCTCCCGGTCCTCTTCAGCGGTCAGAGCCGGTGAGGGGGCCTCCTCGAGGATCTTCTGGTTACGCCTTTGGATCGTGCAATCGCGAACACCCAACGGCCAGACCGTGCCGTGGCTGTCACCGACGATCTGCACCTCCACGTGTCGCGCGCCGACGATCATGGTTTCGAGGAATACGGCCGGTTCGCCAAAGCTCTTGCGGGCCTCCGAACGAGCGGTCTCGAAGGCCTCTGCGAGCTCCTCCGGGGCGTGAACCTTACGGATTCCGCGCCCACCACCGCCGGCCGTCGCCTTGATCATCAACGGGCAGCCGAGGCTCGCTGCATGGTCGCGGGCCTCGTCAAGCGTCTCTACCGGGCCCCCACTCCATGCCGCCACCGGCACCCCGGCCCGCTCCGCCAGACGTTTGGAGGTGATCTTGTCGCCCAGACGGCGCATCACTTCCGGTCGCGGCCCGATAAAGACGACACCGAGATCCCGACAGAGATCGGCGAAGCCGGCGTGCTCGGCGACAAATCCCCAGCCTACCCAGGCCGCCTCCGCCCCGGATTCGCGCAGCGCGCTCTCGAGACGACCGTAGTCCAGATAGCCGACTTTGCGCCCACCATCCCGCTCGTCGACAAAAGTGGCGGCACCGAGGTAGACCGCCTCGTCCGCCTCGCGGACAAACATCGCCCGGCGCTCCGCGTCGGTGTAGAGGGCGATGGTTCGGAGATCGGCCTGGTGCTCCTGGTTGAACTCACGGACAGCGTGGATCAACCGCATGGCGGGCTCGCCGCGGTTGACGATCAACACACGCTGAAAGGTGCTGCTCATGGATGTCGAGCCAGCCTACGGTTCGGGTTGGGGGCCCCTCAAGTCATGATCGCCCTGAGCGGCTCGAGCTGATCCTCGCCGACGGCGCCCGGCAGCTCGACCGTTCGGTACCCGTGAACGATGACGTAGACCGCGCCCGTCTCATCTATCACATACGCGTCGAACCCGCCAACTTCCGAGCTCGGCTCCACCACCGCCCGCAGGAGCCCTTTGCCCGGTTTTGGCGTGCGAACCAGCCTTAGGCGTTCGATGTGGAGAGGAAGACCCATCTTTCCCGTCGCCCCCATTTCGGCCAGGCCAGCCGTCTGCAGGCAGAGCTCGATCAGGCGTGGAAAGGCAAACAGCGGTTGGTCCGCCGGGAGATGATGGGCCGGAAGATCAGCCGGCATCAGACCAACGGTGGTGCCGTCTGCACGCCAGGCACTCTCGATCACCCGGTAGGCCGGACCGTGAAAGAAGATTCGATAGATGTCGTCCTTGCTCAGCCGTGCTTCCCCTTCCTCCACCGG
>SBFI01000405.1 GCA_006227875.1 Acidobacteriota bacterium | reverse complement strand
CGCGAGTGTCTTTTACGAACCTCGATCTTACGAGCGAGGAACCGGTCGCTCCATACTGTCTAGTCGCTCCGTCGGCAGACCACCGCCCCGTCACCACCCCGCGAGGACTGACATGGGCCGCTCCGGTGTCTCGGCGTCCAATGATCAGGGTTGCGGAATCGGCTGCGGCTGGTTGTGCTCGTCCACGTGGACGTAGATCACCTCGGCCTGAGTGACCGTTACCACTTCGCGTTCGGGTCTTTGGCGCTCGGCCTCGACGACGACCTTGACGGTGATGGAGGTGGTGCCGATCCGCAGGACCTCGGCGTAGAGGCTCACCAGGTCGCCGACAAAGACCGGTTGGTGGAAAACCACCTCGTGCATGGCCACCGTCACCAGGCGGCCGGGGGTGAACCGGTGGGCCTCGACGGCACCGGCCTGGTCGATGTAGGAGAGGATGATGCCGCCAAAGATGGTGCCCAGAGCGTTGGTGTCCTTGGGCATCATGGTGACCCGGATGGCCGGGTCACGGTCGGTCTTTGACCCCGGGTCTGAGGTGGTTCCCGTCATCACTGACTCCTCTCCTCAGCGGCTGCCACCACCAGCTCGACGGCTTCGGTGGGGGTTTGGGCACTCATCAACAGTGGCTCGGGCCGGCCGTCGGGGGGCTCGAGCTGCCAGCTCTCCAGCAGCACGACCGGGATGCGGTGCTTTAGCGCCAGCCCGATCTCGGTCAGCGTCCCCCAGCTGCCACCGACGCCGACGACCCCCCGAGCGGACAACACCAGCACCTGATTGCGCGCCTGACCAATACCGGTATGGATGGCCAGCTCGATGTGGGGGTTTGGTGGCGAGGTCTCGGGGCTCTCGCCGGGGAGGATTCCGACCGTGCGGCCACCTGCCTCACGAGCCCCTCGGGCGGCGGCCTCCATGACCCCGCCCCGACCGCCGCACAAGAGCACCGCACCCCGACGTGCGATCTCGCTGCCGACTTCGAAGGCGAGCTTCTCCTGCTGCGGGGTGCAGGAAGCGCCGCCGATCACGGCAATCTGCAACGGAAGCGAAGTCACGGCGCCATGCTATCCTAGCTGGCCCGCCAACCAAGCGCTCCCAGCGAGACCGTCATGGACCCCGCAGATTCAACTTCTCCCGGCAGCGACCTGAAGTCGCTCGAGGACAAGGAGTTGGTGGTCGCCATCCGCGATGGCCGGGAAGAGGCCGTCTCGGAGCTCTACGACCGCTACTCGAACATGCTGGCTGCGCTCTCCCACCGGGTCCTGGGAGATGCCGCCGATTCCGAGGAGGTTTTGCAGGAGGTCTTCCTCCAGGTTTGGAACCAGGCGGCCCGCTACGACCCCGCGCGATCGTCGGTCTCCACGTGGTTGGTGCTCATTACCCGCAGCCGGTCGATCGACCGGCTCCGCAGCCGGAGGGTCAAGGAGAGGACGGCCACGGCCGCCCAGAAAGAAAATCCGGTCACCCATGAATCCCCGAAAGGCGTCAAGCACGTATTTAGGCAGGAACAACGAAAGCGGTTGCACGAAGAGCTCGCGCAACTGCCGCCAGAACAGCGGGAAGTGCTGGAAATGGCCTTCTATAGGGGAATGACCCAGAGTGAGATTGCGGCCGAGACGGGCATCCCGCTGGGGACGGTAAAGACACGGACGCTGCTGGCGATGAAGAAGCTGCGAAAAGCCCTGAGTGAAGAAATAAGAGAGCTGCTGTGAGTCGGGATATGGATACAACCGAAGAACGACACGACGCGATCATCGATCGCCTGCTCGAGGCGCTGAGCCGTTCGGAAGACGCCCCGGAGCGGCTGCTAGACGAGCTCAACGACGAGGAGGAGCGGCGGGTCTGCCGGGAGTATCTGGAGACCCTGGGATTGCTGGCCTATGAGGCCGAGCCGATGCCCTTGGCCCCGGAGGTCAAGGAACGGTTGATGGCAAGTCTCGGGTCGACCGGTAAAGCCGCTCCGAGCGAGGCGGAGCGGGCCACGGTGGCTCCCTTTCCGTCGAGCGAGCAACGCCCGCCAGACGCCCAGAGGGGCTCGCGGTGGCACGATTGGGCCCTACCGCTGGCGGCAGGCCTTGTCTTTGCACTGCTGGGGCTCTCCGGCTGGCAGTACGTCCAGCTCGAGCGACAGCGCCAGACGATCGATCGGCTGGCCGGTCAGCTCGACCAGGCCAGTCAATCTTCGGCACGGCTGGCCGAGTACGAGGGGAGGCTGGAGAGTGTCAGCTCGAGGCTGGCTCTGGTCACCTCTTCGGGTGTCGAAGTCTGTACTCTCAAACCGGTGGGCGAGCCGGCCCCGACCGAATCGCGTGGGGTGCTCTATGTGGCCTCGGATCATCAACACTGGTATCTGAAGATCGATGGGCTCCTGCCCTGCCCACAGGGTCGCTCCTACCAGGTCTGGTTCATCAACAAGGAAGGTGTTCCCGTGAGTGGCGGCACCTTCGATCCGAAGGCGGGTGTGCGGGTGGAGCTGAGCTCCGAGACCATGCCCGCCGGGACGGTCGCCGTGAGCATCACGCTGGAGCCCGCCGGTGGCTCCCCCGAGCCCTCCGGCCCCGCCGTGCTCTACGGCGACGAGGCCATGCGTATCCTCTAGATCTGAAGTTCTACTTCTTGGGTGGTTGGCTGGGTCTGATCTCGACCAGACTGGGTAGCGCCCGGTCGGGGTAGGCGAGGAGATTCACCACCACCCGGGCGATGTCCTCGGGGGCCAGTCGCCAGTTGTCGCTCGGTCGTCCGCTCGGGTGGGAGAACTCGGTTCTTACGCTGCCGGGGAGGATAGCGGCCACCCGGATGCCGTGATGCCGCAGGTCCAGCATGGAGGCCTCCGACAGCCCCACCATGCCGAATTTGGAGGCGTTGTAGGCCGAGCCGCCGGCAAACGGGTTCTTCCCAGCGAGCGATGCGATGTTGAGGATCCAACCCGATCCCTGTCGTTTCATGATCGGGGCGGCGGCCCGCGTGGCGTAGAAGGTGCCGCTGAGATTGGTCTCCAAAACCTCCCGCCACTGGTCGCCGGTGATCTCGTCGACCGGTCCAAAGACACCGATGCCGGCGTTGTTGACCAGACAGTCGAGACGGCCCGCGCTCTCCAGAGCCCACTCGATGAGGCTCTGGACCTCCGCTTCGGAGCGAACGTCGGTCTCGCGACCATCTACCCGTCCGGGATATCTTTCGTTCAACTCTTTTGCGGCGGTCTCGACCGAATCTCTCGAGCGGCTGCAGAAGCGCATCACCCAGCCCTCCTCCAAAAGGGCTTCCACAATGGCCCGACCGATACCACGACTGCCACCGGTCACAAGTGCAACCCTGTTTTCGACGTCGTCCGTCATGTCTTCTCCGTCAAGGGCTTTCGGGGAGAGGATATCCCAGGAAATAACCAGCACGTCGGTACGGTTTTCAATGCCGACGGAGGAGGATGCCGATAATGATGTTCGACCCGATGTATTTTGTCTTTCTTGCGCCGGCTTTTCTGCTGTCCATCTGGGCCAGCTTCAAGACCAAGTCGGCGTTCAAGAAGTACTCGAAAGTCCGCACTCTCAGCGGCCAGACCGGAGCCCAGGCGGCGAAGACGATGCTCGACCGCGCCGGCATCCGGGATGTCAAGATCGTCCCCACAAAAGGGGTGCTGTCGGATCACTACAACCCAGTCAACAAGACGCTGGCCCTGTCCGAGCCGGTCTATGGGACCCCCTCGGTGGCGGCTGTCGGTGTTGCCTGTCACGAGGCAGGTCACGCCATCCAGCACGCCAAGGGTTACAAGGCGCTGGGGATTCGGTCGATGCTCGTGCCCACAGCCAATATCGGCTCGAAGCTGGGCTATTTCGTCATGATGATCGGACTGATGCTGATCTTCATGAGCGGCGGCTCCGCCGGTGCCAATGTCGTTCTCATCGGGGCGGTGCTGTTCTCGGCGGTCCTCGTCTTCCAAATCGTGACCCTGCCGGTCGAGTTCGACGCTTCGTCGAGGGCCAAAAGGCTGGCGGTGGAGTACGGAATCGTTCTGCCGCAAGAGCGAGAAGGTATGGACAGGGTCCTCAACGCCGCCGCCCTGACCTATGTTGCCGCGGCCGTCTCGACGCTGATGACGCTGCTGTATTTTCTCGCGCGGGCGGGGTTGTTGGGGGGCAGTAGGGACTAGAGAAGGTTCCCCAACCACGTAGCAGTGAGCAGTAAGCAATGAGCAATGAGCCCTGACGCAGTGGCCGCGAGCCTCCGGCTCGCTCGCAGTGACGCAGTGGAGCTGGCTCCGGTGCTCCACTGCTAGCGGCCCGAAGG
>SBFI01000369.1 GCA_006227875.1 Acidobacteriota bacterium | reverse complement strand
ACCTTTCCCCCGAGCAACAGGAGACACTGCTGGCCCACGAGGCGGCTCATCTGCTGCATCGGGACCCCTTCTGGCTCGCCGTTGCCCGCTTCATCGAGAGCCTGTTCTTCTTCCAACCGCTCAATCGGTTGGCCCGTCGACGGATGCAGGAGATCTCCGAGTTCAGATGTGACGACTGGACGGTCGAGCGCACCGGCAGACCCCTGACCCTCGCTCGCTGTCTCACCGAGGTCGCCGGTTGGAACCTCGGCGCTGCCACTCCGGTCCCGGCGCCCGGGATGGCCCAGGACACCTCCGGGCTTGGCTCACGGGTCCGGCGGCTGCTCGCCCGAGAGTATCCCCAGCCGCAGGAGAAGCAGCCCCGCTGGCTGCAACCGGTATTGGCGGCGCTCCTGATGGTCGTTGCCGTCTCGGCGCCCGGGATCTCGCTCGCCGGTGGTGAGCAGGAGCCGCCCCCGGCACCCGAGACGCCCATCGCCGAAGTGGAAGCACCAGCTCCGCCAGCCCCACCCGAGACGGTCGCCCCCGTTGTCGCCGCTCCAACACCGGTGGCGGTGCTGGCCCCCGTCTCCGTGGTAGCGCCGGCACCCGCTGCAGCGCCCGCGCCGGCGGCTGCTCCCCGACTGGCCCTCGCCGCTGCACCCGCCACGGCAGTCTCCTCCTCCGCTGCGGTCCCGGACGCGCAAGAGGGTGTAGATGAAGACGTCGACGAGTCAGAAGAGTCAGCCCGCGAAGAGGAGCTCGACGAGCTGATCGAGGAGATCGAAGAGAGCCTCGAGGAGATCGAAGACGAGATCGACGAGGAGCTGGAGAGCGTCGAGGAGCAGATCGAAGAGGAGCTCGAAGAAGTCGAAGAGCTCTACGTGGAGCAGTTCGAGAGCTACGAAGAGGAGTTCGACGATCGGTTGGACGAGATCGACGAGGAGCTCCACGCGCTGGAGGACAGGGTCGACGAGAGACTGGACTCCCAGGAGTCGGAGCGCTTGGAGACAGCCTTCGAGCGCGATATAGAAGACTTCGAGGATCTGGCCGAAGAGAGACTAGAGCGCTTCGAAGACCAGCTGGAGCAGATCGAGGACCGCTACGACGAGAGGATCGACACCGCTATCCACTCCGCGATCGAGGGCCACCTCGAAGCAGAGCTCGAAGCGCTTGAACACCGGCTGGAGAGGCACCAGTCCGAGCTGGAACGGCTGGCGCACGATGCCGCCCGTAGAGCACGAACCGAAGGCCTCAGCGACGAGGAGATCAGTGAGCTCCGCGCCGAAGCCCAACGCATCGCCGCCGAGGCACGACCGAGCGCGGCCGAGATGGCCGAGATGAAGGCGCAGTTGAAGAGGGCGGGCGAAGAGGCCAAGAAAGCGGTTGCCCAGGCCAATATCGACCGGGCCGAGGTGGAAGCCGCGCTCGAGGCCTGGCGGGCCGACTACCGGGTCGAGCTCGAGAAGCTCAGAGCCGAGCTCGAGAGTTTGCAGAAGAAGTACGACTAGGGGACAGCAAGGACTTCGTCGACCGGGGCCAGCATCAGCGCCGGGTCGATTCGCGCCCGCCGCCAGCGGATGCCGAAGTGTAGGTGGGGCCCGGTGGCGCGCCCGGTCTGACCTACCTTGCCGATCACCTGGCCGCGACGCACCTCTTCGCCCTCCTCCACCAGAATGTCGCTGAAGTGGAAGTACATGGTGATGAGCCCGTCACCGTGATCCAGAAAGACACTCCGGCCCGAAAAGAAGAAGTCGTCGGCCAGAGCCACCACACCGTCGGCAACCGCCAGCACCGGCACCCCCTCGTCGGCAGCGTAGTCGGCACCGGTGTGGGGGCTGCGCGGCTGATCGTTGAAGAACCGCCGATCGCCAAAGCGACCACCGGCCGGCAACGTCTCCAATGGGGGGTTGAGCGGTAGAGCGAAGCGGCGTGCGCTCTGCCGCCCCCAGAGGGCCGAGATCCGTTGCTGCTCCTGCTTTACGCGTGCCAGGTCTTCGGTCGACAGATTCACCTGTGAGTCGTCTTCGAGCGTGATCCGCTGCACCTTGTAGGGATAGGCTGCCACCGAGATGGTCGTCTCCTCCCGGCGGCCATCGATCACCCGAAAGATCTCCAGCGGCCCCTCCGGGGTCAGCAGATCGATCGGGTACCAGCAGGACCCCTCGATGGGAAGCCACTGCTGACCCTTCCAGCCACAGCTCTCGACACCCTCCCCGACCCAACGCACGAGTCCACCCGGAGCCACCAGGGGTGCGGCTGTCAGACCGCTCGTCGCGAGCAGCCCGACACCGGTCGCGACGGCGATGACAACGAATCTTTTGGCTGATCCCTTCACCGCAGCAGATTATCACCGCGGGAGATCGGGGCCCTAAATCGATCCAAGCTCCAATGGACGCTCTTTATCCTCAATCGACATTCGCTCCGGCCTCGAAGCGGCTCTTCTCCGCCGCCTTCAGGTAGGCGTCTCGCGGTGTGATCTTGCCCTGCTCGAGGAACTGCATGATGGCGTCGTCCATCATCTGCATGCCCTCACCGCGCCCCGACTGGATGACGGAACGGATCATGCTGGTGGTGCCTTCGCGAATGATGTTTGGCAGGCCGGTGGTGCGAAAAAGCACCTCGGTCGCTGCAACTCGTCCGTCCCCGTCGCTGGTCCGCAGCAGAAGCTGGGAGACGATTCCCGCCAGGGACGCGGCCAGGCTCTCGCGGGCTTGCGCCTGTTCGTCGGCAGGATAGGAGTCGACGAGCCGCTCGATGGTGGCGGCGGCGGCATTGGTGTGCAGGGTGCCAAAGACCAGAGCACCCATCTCGGCGGCGGTCATCGCCAGCGAGATGGTCTCGAGGTCGCGCATCTCGCCGACGAGAATGACGTCGGCATCCTGACGGATGGCGGCGCGCAGGGCGGCGCTGAAGCTCTCGGTGTCGGCCCCGACTTCGCGTTGGGAGAAGACGCATTGCCGATTGGGGTGTACGAACTCCACCGGATCCTCAATGGTGACGATGTGCCGGCTGTAGGTGCTGTTGATGAGATCCAGGATCGCGGCCAGGGTAGTCGACTTGCCCGAGCCGGTGGGGCCGGTAACCAGAACCAGTCCCTGTTCGAGATGGGCGAACTTGGCGATCGCCGGGGGCAGCCCCAGGTCCTCGAGTGATTGGATCTTTTGCGGGATGATGCGAAACACCGCTGCCGGACCGTTCTCCTGACCCAGAAAGTTGCAGCGAAAGCGTGCGACCCCTTCCAGGCCGTAGGCGAAGTCGAGATCGTTTGTCTCTTCGTACTCCCGCCACTGGGCTTCGCTGGTGATCTCGGCCATCAGAGCCAAGAGGACCTCCGGCGTCAGGATCGGCCAGTCCACCACCGGCTCGAGCTCACCATGGAGGCGGATCCGCGGCTCGAGGCCCGCGGATAGATGAAGGTCGGAGCCCTCGTTGTCGTTGCAGTAGCGAAATAGCTCGTCGATCTTGGCCACGGGTGCTCCCCCCTCAGAGCGCCGATTCCGCTCGCGACTTGGGATTCTCAGAAAGGCGCTGGGCCTCTGCACTGGCGACGATTTTGCTGTCTACGAGCTGTTTCAGCGATTCGTCGAGAAGACACATGCCCTCGGCGGCGCTTGTTTGGATGATGGATCGAAGTTGATGGGTCTTGCGTTGACGAATGAGATTACCGACGGCCGTGGTCACGACCAGGATCTCGACCGCCGGGACTCTGCCCTGGCCGTCCAGCCGCTTGACCAGTCGTTGTGAGATGACGCCGCGCAACGACTCGGAGACCATCGTGCGCACCTGTGACTGCTGTGAGGGTGGAAAGGCTCCAACCAGGCGGTTGACCGTGGCGATGGCGTTGGTGGTGTGGAGAGTTGCCAGCACGAGGTGACCGGTCTCGGCAGCGGTCAGGGCCAGGGAGATGGTCTCGAGATCGCGCAGCTCACCGATAACGATGACGTCGGGGTCCTCACGCAACGAGGCCCGCAGAGCTGCGGCAAAGCTATTGGTGTGGCGCTCCACCTGTCGCTGGTTGACGATGCACCTTTGGGAAGGATGGTGGTACTCGATCGGGTCTTCGATGGTGATGATGTGGTGACGGCGTTCTTCGTTGATCAGACGGATCAGCGCCGCCAGGGTGGACGACTTGCCGCAACCTCCCGGCCCGGTGATGAGCACCATTCCCTGGTGATGGTTGGCGAAACGAGCGATGTCGAGCGGCAGATCGAGCTCGGAGAGAGTCGGCGGCACCAGATTGATGACGCGAAAGACGGCATCGAGCCCTTTCTGCTGGCGATAGGCATTGACCCGGAA
>SBFI01000311.1 GCA_006227875.1 Acidobacteriota bacterium | reverse complement strand
ACCTGCTTGTGCTTCTGGTCGAGGCCCTCACAGTAGTTGGTGTAGAGACAGCGACGGACCTCCTCGCCCCGGCCGAGGCGCATCTTGCGATACCAGTCGGGGTCGGCGAGGCTCTGGCGGGCGGCGGCGACCAGGTCGGCCTCACCCCGCTCGAGGACGCCTTCGGCCTGCTCCCAGGTGCCGATGCCACCGGCGACGACCACCGGGGTGTCGAAGCCGGCCTCGCGAACGGCCCGCCGGATCTGGGCCACCGCCGGGATATTGCGGCCAAAAGGCCCCTTCTCGTCGGAGATGACGGTCGGCATGCACTCGTAGCCGCTGGGACCGGTGTAGGGATAGACCGCCTCGCCGATTTTGGGCTGCTTGGCGTCTTCGAACTTGCCACCCCGCGACAGTGACAGAAAGTCCATACCCGCACGGGCCAACTCCACCCCAAAGAAGACCGCATCGTCCACCCCGCTCCCCCCTTCGATGCAGTCCTCGGTGAGGAAGCGGCAGCCGACGGCAAAGTCCAAGCCCACACTTTCACGCACTCGCTCGTAGACTTCACGTGGGAGTCGGACACGATGCTCCCGGGAGCCGCCATAACCATCTTCCCGGCTATTGAGAAACGACGCCATGGTGTAGGCGTGGGCATAGTGGAGCTCCACCCCGTCGAAGCCCGCGGTCTGCGCCCGCCCTGCGGCCGCGGCGAAAAGGTCGGGCAGCACTTGCGGCAGCTCGCGGATGTGGGCCAGGTGCGTGTCGGTCACCCGCTCGCGGTAGCCGTAGCGCAGGGCCTCGAGCTCCCGCGGCGCGAGGATCTCTTCAACCCTGTCGTCGGGGAGCCCGATCAGGAGCTCCCCGAGCTCCTCGTCCGAGCGATCACCACCCACCGCCTGACGGTGCCGATCGGTGATCTCCAGATAGCGGCGGAAGAACTTCTCCGGCTCCGGCCGGCGCCGGATGATCAGAAAGTCGATGAGCTGGATGAAGAGACGGGTGTGACCTGCCGATGCCCGGCGAACCGTCTCCACCAGCTCGGCGAGACCAGCTATGAATCGATCGTGACCGATCCGTAGCAGCGGTCCCGAAGGGATGTCCCGGATCCCCGTCGCCTCGACGACGATCGCACCCGGCCGTCCCCTCGCAAACCGCTCGTACCAGCCCAGGATCTCCGATGTGACAAAGCCCTCCTCTGTCGCCCGCCAGGGCACCATCGCGGGCACCCAGGTGCGCTCCTCCAGGGTTACCGAGCCGACCTTGAGCGGGCTGAAGAGAAGAGAACCGGCCGCCTCTTCCGCCGACGGCCAAGAGGTATCCAATAGCGGATGTTTGATTCGCTCGGGGGGCTTCCACACCGCCCCCCGATCCTACCGTAGGGAAGACACGGGTCCTTTCCCCTACTTCTCGGAAGACTTGAGCAGCTCGCGAGCGATGACGAGCTGTTGGATCTCGGTGGTGCCTTCGTAGACACGGAGCGCGCGGACCGAGCGGTAGAGGCGGTCGACCGGGTGGAAGGTGAGGACCCCTTTGCCTCCCAGGATCTGCACGGCGTCGTCCACGATCCGCTGTGCGGCCTCGGTAGCAAAGAACTTGGCCATCGCCGACTCGAGCGTCACCCGCTCCGCGCCCCGGTCGGCCTCACAGGCGGCCCGGTAGACGAGCAGCCGGGCGGCGGCCAGGTCGGTCGCCATGCGCGCCAGCTTCTGCTGGGTGAGCTGAAAGTCGGCCAGGGGTCGGCCAAACTGCTCGCGTTCCTTGGCGTAGGCGAGGGCCTCATCGAGGCCACGTGAGGCCATGCCACAGGCACCGGCACCGACGGTGGCCCGCAGACGATCGAGGGTCCGCATGCCGATCTTGAACCCTTCCCCCTCCTCGCCGATGCGCGAGCCACCGGCTACTTGGCAATCTTCGAAGGCGAGCTCCCCCAAGGGGTGAGGAGCGCTCATCACCTGGGGCCGCACAAAGCGCAGCCCCGGCTTGTCGGCTGCCACCAGGAAGATCGATATCCCCTTGGTGCCTTTCTCCTCGTCGGTGCGGGCAAAGACGGTGTAGAAGTCGGCAAGACCCGCGTTGGAGATGAAGAGCTTGCGGCCGGTCAGGACATAGCCGTCGTCGACCCGACGGGCGCGGGTCTCCAGCGCCCCCACGTCGGAGCCGGCCCGCTGCTCGGTCATGGCGAATGCCGCCATGGCGCGGCCGGCGGCGACATCGGGAAGCCATCTCTTCTTGAGCTCATCGCTGCCGCCCATGGCAACTGGCAGCGAGCCCAGGCACTGCAGTGAGAAGACCGCGTCGGCCAGCGGCGAAGCCCAGGCCAGGGCCTCGCGGATCAGACAGCAGGCCCTGAGGTCGATGAGTGCGGTGTCTCCGCCGTGGGCGGCGGGCACCGTGTACATGAGCCAGCCGTCACCACCCAGCAGCGCGAGGATTTCTCTTGCCTGCTCCCGCGCCTCGGCGTCGTCTTCGGGCGCCGGCAGGGGGGCAATCTCTCGTATGACGAAGTCGTCTATTCTTTCGGCCAGCTCCAGGTGCTGGTCGTCGAGGAATGGGCGGATAGTGGCGAGATCGATCATGATCGAGTTACCGCGGTCCATCGGCCGGTGGGCACCGCGCGCCGAAGGCGCGTGGTCGGGCCGGCCGCTTCGACCTGGGTGGGAGTTGCCATGATTCAGTCAAACGACGGCTTGCGTTTTTGGGTAAATGCCTCATAGGCCTCGCGGAAGTTGGGGTCCTCCATGCAGGCGGCCTGGATCTCGGTTTCGGCGGCCAGGGCCGTCTCGACATCCATGGCCGCTTCGCGGAGCAGCATCTTCTTGGTGATCTCGAGGCCAAGCGAGGGGCCCCGCGCCAGTCGCTCGGCCCAGGATCTGGCCTCCTTTGCGAGCTCCGCGCCCGGTACCACCCGGTTGTAGAGACCGATGCGATGAGCCTCGTCGGCATCGATGAAGTCGCCGGTCATCAACAACTCCATCGCCCGGCCGTGGCCGACCAGACGGGGCAACAGCCACGAGGCTCCCATGTCGGCCCCCGACAGGCCGACCTTGGTGAAAAGATAGGCGATCTTGGCCTCTTCGGCTGCGATGCGGATGTCGCAGGCCGCCGCAATCACCGCCCCCGCGCCGGCCACGGTGCCGTTGAGGCCACCCACGATCGGTCGCCGGCAGTGGAGCATGGAGAGGATGAGATCGCCCGTGGTACGGGTGAAGTCCAGCAGACCCTGGTAATCGCGCTCGAACAGCGGCCCGATGATGTCCTCGACGTCGCCACCCGAGCAAAAGGCCCGGCCGGCACCGGTAAGCAGAATCGCCCGCACCCCCGGCTCGGTGTCCAGACGCCGAAAGGTCTCCGCCAGCTCCTCGTAGACCTGGAAGGTGAGCGCGTTCAGCCGCTCGGGGCGGTTAAGGGTGAGGGTGACGACACCGGTCTCGCTGTCGTGATCGTAGAGAAAGCTTCCCGGGGCCGTAGGAGTACTCATGAGATCGCCGCGGTCCCTTCGATCTCTACCTTGGCGCCCGGCTCCACCAGACCCGCGACCTCCACCAGCGCCATCGCCGGAAAGTGCTTGCCCATGACCCGCCGGTAGGCTTCTCCTACCGTGCCCAGATCGGCCAGGTACTCGTTCTTGTCGGTGACATAGATGGTCAGCCGCGCGATGTCCCGCCGGCCTCCACCGGCGGTCCTGACCACCATCACGACATTGGACAACGCCCGCTCGAACTGAGCCACGAAATCCTCGCCGACCAGACGCTGTTCCTGGTCCCACCCCACCTGCCCGGCGACAAAGAGAATCCGCGCACCCATGGGCGTCAGAGTGCCGTGCGAGTAACCCCTGGGGGCGCCCAGATCCTCGGGATTGATATGAACCAACCCGCCGTAGGAGCCGTCGGATCCCGCGCCCTGCTGCTTGCCGTCGCTCATGACTGTACCGATCCTCCATCCAGGACGACCGCTTGGCCGGTGATGCCCTTGGCCAGCGGCACGCACAGACTCACCACCAGGTGCGCCACCTCCTCCGGTTCCATCAACCGACCCTGCGGGCTCAGGTTCTCCAGATACTCCCGGGCTGCGGTTTTGTCCAGGCTCGTCTTGCTCGTGATGTTGGCCACCGACTCCTCGGTCATGGGGGTGTTTACATAGCCGGGACAGACGGCGTTGACGGTGACCCCCTTTTTCGCCAGCTCCACCGCGACCGCCCGGGTGAATCCGATCAACGCATGCTTCGAAGCGCAGTAGGCCGCAATGTAGGGCTGACCGATCTTGCCGGCCACCGAAGCGATGTTGACCACCCGACCCCAACCCGCCTCGATCATCCCGGGAACAAAGGCCTGTGTGCAGAGAAAGGGGCCGGTGACGTTGACCGCCATGATCCGCTCCCAGTCCTCGAGACGGATGGCCTTGAGCGGCGCCGATGAGGCGATGCCGGCGTTGTTGACCAGAATGTCTACCGACCCCAGTAGCTCCGTCGACTGCCGCACCAGGGCCTGTACCTGCGCCGGGTCGGTGACATCGCAGGCCACAGCCCGAGCATCCTGCCCCAGTTGGCGCAGACTTTCGGCCACGCTCTCGATCTGATCGGTCGAACGGGCGCTGACCACTACCCGAGCTCCGGCCGCCGCCAACGCCCGGGCCACCGCGGCACCGATGCCACGGCCGCCACCTGTGACCACCGCCCCCCGGTTTTCGAGTAACATGCGGCAACGTTAGATTCGCAGGTCGGGGCTGTCAAGGCAGCGCCAGACCACTTCACCAAGGCCAGCTCGCGCCTTTCCCAGCCATGGAGAACTCCGGGTGAGCTCACAATCGGTTGGTCGCAACGCCGTGAGATCTTCAGCTGGGCGTCGTACGACTTCGCCAACTCGCCCTATACGACGCTGGTGGTGACCTTTATCTACGCCACCTACTTCACCGAGGCCATTGCACCCGACTCGGTCACCGGGACAGCTCTGTGGTCCCGGGGTGTCACCATCACGGCCCTGGTGGTGGCCTTCCTGTCACCGCTACTCGGCGCGGTCGCCGATCGTGGCGGCTATCGCAAGGCCTTTCTGATGCTGACCACGGGCGTCTGCATCCTCGGCACCGTGGTGCTCTACACCGTTCTCCCCGGACAGACCACCCGCGCCCTCGTCTGGTTTGTGACCGCGAAT